>JBBQQV010000022.1:0-14925 GCA_038215505.1 Lysobacterales bacterium | reverse complement strand
AGAGCCTGCCCCGGACTTGATCCGGGGTCATCGAGCGGCGCTTTTCGTCGGGGCTGCGGTGGTCGCTGTTGGCCCCAGTCGATTCCTCGTCCGTAGGAGGACGTTTGCCGCGCCCCGATGGCGTCAGCTGCGCGCGCAACTTCGCGTTCGGCGCAAAGACGCCGTGGAAGCGGGTGAGGTGGGGGCGCGGTGGCGAAACAGCGCGGCCAGCTTGGCGATGAAGTCCACCGGCTCGAAGTCCACGTGCGTCGTGCCGTTCTTCCACGGCGTCTTGAGCTGGTAACGCACCTTAGCCCTGCGGCGAGAGCGACAGGCGCTTCTCGCTGATCGCCGGGCGTGCAATGTAGCGGCACAGGCGCTCGAGCTTCTGGCCCTCGTGCGCCTCGGCGGCGACACCCGCATGCAGCGAGAAACCGCCGACCTTGCCGGCGTCGCCTTCCAACGAGCCGTTATCGGCGGGGATCGTCTGCAGCGTCGCCACCTTGCGCCCGGCGTGCTTGCCGGTGGCGATGCGGTAAGTGATCCAACTCATCCGCAGTGCGTCCAGGCTGTCGTCCAGCGGGGCCACCTGCGAATGACTGCTCTCTGATCCTGGCGACGTCTTTGAATGACTCTTATGGGTCGAAACTTGCCGTTCAGGATCTCGCTGGTCGTGGACAGAAGCGCCGGCGAAGCTGGCCATTTTGCCTGGCGAGGCCGGTCACCGCTGTTGGCAACGCTTGGTCAGGTGGTTGGCGATTCGTGCGAAGTGATCGTCTCACCCGCACCATCAGGGGTAGCCGGCCCTAACTTGATTTCTGCTTTCGTAGTTTGTCGAGGTGATCTGCCCACGACTGCATCATTTCTTTGAGTTCATCGAGGTACTTGGCGCCGTTGTAAATGCCGCGGATCGTATTCGGGTCTTGGTGGGAAAGTTGCGCTTCGATTGCATCGGCACTCCAGCGCTTCATTTCGTTCAGCATGGTCGAAGCTGTGTGTCGAAATCCGTGGCCAGTCATCTGTTCTTTGCGGTAGCGCAGGCGTCTCAGTGCTGCGTTGACTGTGCCACCGGACATCGCCTGCTATTGGATCGCTCGCTGCGGAAAACAAACTCACCAGCTCCGGTGAGCGGCTTGATCGCCTGCAGAAGTTCAAGGGCTTGGTTGGGCGGCGGAACGATGTAGTTCGCAACTCGATTTGAGAGTTTAGTCCGCTTCTTCAGCTTTTGACGGTCAGGCGGAATCCGCCACTCGGCGGCATCGAGGTCCAGCTCGCGCCACTGCATGCCGCGCAGCTATCCGGGGCGGCAGAGGCGCATCGGCGCGAGTGCAAGCGCTGTCCGCGTGCCCAGTGACCCTTCGTAGCAGTCGATGTCTCGAAGCAGTCTTCCAAGGAGCGCGGGATCCTGGGTGGACGCGTACTTGTTGACCACGGGAGCGGCGGTGGCACCGATCAGATCGGTAGCAATGTTGTGCTCAACTCGACTGGTGCGAATTGCGTACCGAAAGATCTGGATCAAGTACTGCAGGAGCCGCCTAGCGGTGTCGAGCGCGCCGCGCCGCTCTACACGTTGAAGTGCCGTCAGCAGAATTGGTGCAGTCACGGTAGCGATAGGCAGAGATGCCAGCCACGGAAAGATGTTCTTCTCCATGCGCAGGAGAACCTTGCTGGCGTGACTGTCGGCCCAGCCTGGCTTCTGTTGGGTGTGCCACTCTCTGGCTAGCGACTCCAAGGTATTTTGCGCGACGTTCTCGATGCTGGGTCGATTCATCCGGCGGCGGACAACCGGGTCTGATCCTTTGCGCAACAGCTCCTTGGCTCGCGTGCGTTCATCGCTTGCCGATGCCAACGACACACCGGGAGACGCGCCGATCAAGAGCAGCTTCTCAGCGCCTGCGAACCGGTACTTGAGCCGCCAGAGCTTGGATCCGTGCGGCATCACCTGCAAAAAGAGGCCGCCGCCGTCGAACAACTTGCTTGGCTTGTCATCCACGCCAGCCTCGGCATTGCAGCACTTCGCGTCGCTGCGTGGAACGACTTTGATCGACATATCGGGATCTTGAGGGTACGCGACGGGAGTGCAAGCCGTGTACTCCCAAGGCTACCCCCACTCTTACCCCTACAAAGTTGGAGTATCGTGATGCGGCGTGATGCGCGCAGAAACAAAAACCCCCGCATGGGCGGGGCTTTAGGTTGCATCTGCGGTCTTGCGAAGACTTCTGAAGTCTTGATGTGGTGGCTATGGGTGGACTCGAACCACCGACCCCAGCATTATGAGTGCTGTGCTCTAACCGGCTGAGCTACATAGCCTTGCCGCCGTCCAAAGTTGACGGCGCAAACGAACTGCGAATTATCGGCAACTGCGGGCTGGGCGTCAAACACGAGTAGTTTCGTGCGGTTCCGGTTGTTCATTGACGGATGCCTGTGGCACTCTCGGGATATTCAGGCTTTTGGAGTCCGTTCCGTGATTGATCCGGACGGTTACAGGCCCAACGTCGGCATCATCTTGATGCGCGACGACGGCAACGTCTTTTGGGCGCGTCGCGTATCACGCGACGGTTGGCAATTCCCGCAGGTCGGGATGAATACCGATGAAACGCCGCTTGAGGCCATGTATCGCGAGTTGTTTGAGGAGACGGGGCTCGCGTCAGAGCACGTCGAATTGTTGGCGGCTACGCCGGGCTGGTTGCGCTATCGGTTGCCGCGACGCTGTGTGCGACATGGCGAACGACCGGTTTGTGTTGGGCAGAAGCAGGTGTGGTTTCTGTTGCGGCTGACGGGGGGGGAGGCGCAGGTCAAACTGGATGTGACTGACAAGCCCGAGTTCAGCGAATTTCGCTGGGTTGAGTTCTGGTATCCCTTGGATCACGTCGTGAGCTTCAAACGGGAAGTCTACTTGCGCGCGTTGCAGCACTTGGCACCCGTGGCGCAGGGTTTGGCTCTTGGCGCTTCGATTCTGAGCCGGCGGCCGTTGGAGCCAGCGGGCGCGCAACGCCGCCCCGTGGCGCAACGGTTGTCACGCGATGCGGCGCCGGTGCGGGTCTGAGTCTCTGGACCGACGCGACAGAGCCCGCCGCCCGGGTGCGAAACTCTATTGACAATCATTCGTATTCAGGGTGGAATAGCGGCGTCTGGTCTCTGGCAGGGTTTGCGCCATGTACGTCTGCATCTGCAATGGAATCACTGATCGTACTGTCCGTGAAGCGGTGGCAGCGGGCGCGCGAGACTTGGCTGATCTGACCACGATGACTGGTTGCGCGTCCACATGCGGCAGTTGTGCTGATGTCGCGATGCAAATACTTCGCGAGTCCCTCCGCGAACGTGCCTTTCCGCTGCCCTTGTTCGCTGCCTGACAGGGGCAACACGGGCACACGGGACACAAACGGCGCGCTCGCATACCGGGATCAACGCGCGGCTGGGAATGCCTCCGATTGCGTTTCCGTCACGTCTGCTTCGTAGTCGTTAGGATGCTGGTCGTTACCATCCTGAGGAGCCGGCCATGAAAGGCGATACCAAGGTCATCGAGCACTTGAATAAGGTGCTTTACAACGAACTAGTTGCTATCAATCAGTACTTTCTGCACGCCAAGATGTTCAAGAACTGGGGCCTCAAAGCGCTCGCCGACTACGAACATCACGAGTCGATCGACGAGATGAAGCATGCGGACCGTCTGATCGAGCGAATTCTGTTTCTGGACGGACTGCCCAACTTGCAGAACCTCGGCAAGCTGATGATCGGCGAAAATCCTCGCGAAGTGATGGAGTGCGACCTCAAACTCGAATACGCGGCACTACCTGATCTGAAGAACGGCATCGCTCATTGCGAGCAGGTGGCCGACTATGTCACCCGCGAGTTGTTCGAGAGCATTCTTGAATCCGAAGAAGAGCATATCGACTGGATCGAAACTCAGATCAGCTTGATGGACCGGGTCGGCGTTGAGAACTACCTGCAGAGCAAAATAGGTAGCACATCCTGAGGCAAGGTCGCTCAGTGCGATTAAGTCGCCGTTTCTGAGCTGATTTGGCATCGCAGACCGGCCGTGCATCCGTTGCGCCAATTCCGCAACGGCAAGCGGCAGATGGTGCACCTCATTGCCGGCTGCCAGTTCAGCGCAGCAGGCGTCGCAACTCGGTTTCCGCGCGGCGAAACTCCTGGATCAAATTCATCACTAAGCCGGGGGAGTCCTTTAGAGACTTTTGCCGCGAGCCGAACTCGATGTGCTTGGCTTGGGCTGACAACTCCATGGCTCCCAAGTTGGCGCTGGTGGACTTCAGCGAGTGCGCTGGTCCAACCAGACCATCGTTGTCGTTCGCAGCGGCCGCCTGTTCGAGCTTGCTGAGTGATTTGGGGGCGTCTTCGAGAAACACGTGAACCAGTGCGTCGAATTCGGCACCCATGATTTCACGCAAGTCTTCGACCACGTCCATGTTGATCGCCGGACTGCTGCGAATCGGCGGAGCTGCAACTGCTGCTGCCGCAGCCTCCGAAGCAGCCACGGCTTCAGCCGGGCTGAGCCTGCCAGGCGAAACGGGGACCGCTGTGAGTTTGGGTCGTGGCGGCAACTCTGTGGCTTCAACGGCCGGACGTGGCTTGATCCAGCGATGCAAGGTGTCGGTGAGCACGCCGCGATTGATGGGTTTAGACAAGTAGTCGTCCATGCCCGAATCCAGACATTTTTCGCGGTCGCCCATCATGGCGTTAGCGGTCATGGCGATGATCGGGGTGCGTGGAAGTCCGCGCGCAGCTTCGGTTGCGCGACGGCGTTTGGTCGCGGCGTAGCCATCGAGCACGGGCATCTGGCAATCCATCAACACGGCGTCATAACGGTTGCGCTCAAGCAAGTCGACCGCCTCTTGGCCATTCTCTGCGCTGTCGAGAGTCACTCCAGCCAGCGACAACAAGCGCTGTGCGACCTGCCGATTGACTGGGTTGTCTTCCACCAGCAAGACATGGCCGCTGAGTTTCAGCGGCTCGCGACGCACGCCCTCGGAACTGCTTTCGACCTCCACTATGGGAGCAATCAACGCTGGCGTCACCCGAATTTCGGCTTGCGAGCCCAAATGTCCGATCGGGGAAACATCGCTGATAAAACGTTCCAGCTGTCGCCGTAGATCGCCCTCGCTGGCTCCCCGTGGAGTGATCATGATGCGTTCGCCTGGGCGCAGCTCAGCCGGCAGTGGATCGCCGCCCTGCATATAGACCACTTTGAGATTGGCGAACTCGGTATCGCGCAGCAATGCCCGATGCAGTGCCAAAAAAGTGGTGCGCACGGTGGGCAAGTCAACCAGCAAGATGTCGATTGCCCAGCTGTCGCCACGAGCGGCCGCTGTGCGCAGTTTGGTCAGCGCTTCCTGGGTGTTGCTGGCGGGGGTGGGCTTGGCTCCCCAGTTGGGAATGGAAACCGCGAACCGGCGTTGCTGCGCGGGATCTGCGCTCAGCACCATCAGGCGCGCATCCTGCAGACCTTTCTCGCGACTGCCCATATCGCCGATGGCTTTCAGCAGCGGCACCTCGAACCAGAAGGTCGAGCCTTGTCCTGGCTGCGAATCGACGCCGATCTGGCCACCCATCAAGTCGATAATTCGCTTGCAAATGACCAAGCCCAAGCCCGTTCCACCAAACTGCCGTGTCGTGGAAGCGTCGGCTTGGGAGAACGCCTTGAACAGGCTTGCCGACGCTTCTTGGGTGATGCCAACGCCGGTGTCGCGGATCTCAAATCGAAGTTCGTGATGATGGCGGGTCTCGCTGCGGCGAGTCACATTGACGCTGACGCTGCCACGATCAGTGAACTTGATCGCATTGCTGATCAAATTGGTGAGCACCTGACGCAGTCGAGTGGGGTCGCCTCGCACCGGCAAGCGCACCGCCGGATCGATGGTCAAAGAAAACCCCAAGCCCTTCGATTCTGCGCCCTTCTCGAGCAAGCGCATCACACTATCGAGCACTTCGCGCAGGTTCAGACCGACTGACTCCAAGGTCAGCATGTTGGCTTCAAGCTTGGAGTAATCGAGGATGTCGTCAACGATGCGAAGCAGTTGTTTTGCGGAGCTGAAAGCGGTCTGCACGTAGTCGCGCTGGTCGGCCTGCAAATTTGAACTTAGCAGGATGTCGAGCAGTGGAATGATGCCGTTCAGCGGCGTCCGGATCTCATGGCTCATGGTGGCGAGAAATTCGCCTTTTGCCATCACCGCCGCTTCAGCCGTCTGCTTGGCTTGGACGAGTTCCTGACCAATTTTTTCGTGCCGTTCCAACTCGCTGCGCAAGCGACGCAACTCATCGGTCGGCGGCGCTTGCGCCGGCGCGCTTTGCCGAGGCGTCGCCTTTGCACGCGCGGGCTCCTCACTTGTCACCGCACTGCGAGGCGCGGGCAGCAGGGTCGCGATCAATGCAAGCACACCGCCCGCCAGCGCCAGCACCGCCCACGGAGCTTGTACGCCAGCCAAGGCCAATCCGCCGGCGGTCAAGGCGGCGAGCGCACCGCTGATGCCAAGCGCCTTCGCAATAATATTCGCGCCGGAGGAACTGCTCACAAAACTGCCGCCTGAAAGTCGAATGAGAGAGATTTGTCGGCGGGCTGGACCAGATTGCCTTGTAAGAAATCGATTCCGGACATCCACAACGTTGCCGCCGCTTGGGCATCCTCGACTCGCTGCGCTACCACCATCAGTCCTTTGTCGTGCGCACGTTTTACCAGGTGGCCTAGTTCTGCCTTGAGCGCTGCAGACTGGGTGCCAGTTACGAACTTTGGCGCGAGTTTTATGAATGACACCGGCAGTCGCTCCAGTACTAGATCAGCGATATCCCCCGACGCCATTCTGCTCAGGCAGAAGCCCACACCGAGGGGAACCAATTTGTTGCAGAAGGTCTGCACGGCCTCAACGTGGGCCTCGACGCTTTCAAGCGTCATCTCAATGACCAACGCCGAGCCTGGAACGCCACGGGTTTTCAGTTGGCTGGCGATCCAATCGGCCTGATCGGCGGTAGTCAGTGTGCTGGCCGATTGGCTGACAAACAGACGGACTGGCTGACCTTCGGCACGGCGCATATCGATGACCCGCATCGCTTGCGCCATCACCCAGCGATCAATGTCGACGATCAGATCATGGGATTCGGCGAGCGGAAGCACCTGCGCGGCGGTCAACAGGTTGCCACCCTCATCGCGCAGACGAACCAAGGTCTGATACTGCGACTCCTCGCCGCCTTGAACGGCCACGATGGGCTGGTAAAGCAACTCGAAACTATCGCGCTCGATGGCGGTGCGAATGGTTTCAAGCATGGCTGCGGTTTGCGACTGATCCGCACGCTTGGGTGGTTCGAAGCTGCGCACACCGCTATCGGTTGAACGCGCTTCGCGGCTCAAACGCTCGGAGGCGTTCAATAGCGTTCCAGCGTCGGCGAAGCCAAAGCGCAGCAAGCAGATCCCGATGGTCGGCCGCAATCGTACCGGACGGCTGTCGATCTCAAAGGCGTGCCCCGCAAGCGCGGAACGGATAGCGATGGCGTGGGTTTCAAGCTCGGTATCGACCCGACTCGGGCACAGCACGATGAAACCACCATCGCTGAAGCGCGTCGCCAGTTCATCTTCATCAAGCAGTTTCACCAACGCCTTCGCAGTCTCGGTGAGCAGCTTCTCGATGCCGGACAGGCCCAATTTCTCACGGAGTTGTGGCAGTCCATCAAGATCGATGTAGAAGATGCCGCCTGCCGCCTCGCGCACATCCGGCGCCGCTAGCAACTCGGAAATTCGGTCCAGAACATGCGAACGGAAATAGAGGCCAGTGGACGGATCGCGCGGGTCACGTTCGGCCACTTTGCGTTGCAGGGCCCGTGCACGCTTGACGCGATTGCTTACCGCAGCGATCAGGTGCTTGGGTCGGATCGGCTTGGAGAGGAAATCATCGCCTCCGGCTTCCAGCGCGTCGTAGTGCTTGTTGACGTCGCTCTCGCCAGAGAGAAATACGATGGGTGTCTGCAAGAACTCCTCGCGCTCGCGGATCAGCGCAGTCAACTCGGTACCGTCGCAGTCGGGCATGTAGAGGTCCATCAGCACCATCTCGGGGCGGAACTCCTCCATCGCCTTTAACACTTCAAATGCATCAAGTACGACGCGTGCTTCCATCCCCGCATTGCGCAGAATCGACTCGGCAAACAATGCCTGCGAGCGGTCGTCTTCGACGATCAGCACACGAAAGGCTTCTTCAGTACTGCCCTCCATCAAGGCTTGCAGCTTGGCGATGACTTCTTCGATATTGCGCGGCTTGATCATCAGGCAATCGGCACCGGCTCGGCGCGCTGACAGCCTCACCGGCACGTTGTCCTCGCTACTCAACACCATCAGCAGCAAACGTGCATTGGTGCGCTCACGGGTGCTCTTGAGTACCGGCCCGATGTCTTCGATCGCGCTGGCGAAACTGGCGTCAACGATCACCAAATCCGGCGGCAATGCGGCAAGAATTTCCTTCAGCTCATCCGCGTTTTCAAGCAGCTCAAGCTCGTAGCCAATGGTTTCCAGCTGTTGATCAAGTTCAACCGACAAGGCGCTACTGTCGGAGAGGTGATAGATGCGACCACTGGCACGAGCTTGAATGGTTGGTCGTTTTACGGCTGGGGCAGCGGGAGCGGCGGCTCTGCCTGATGCTGAATTACTGATTGCGGCGGCCGCCTTGGCTCCAAGGCTGGCCGCGGTAACCACGGGTTTGGCCGCAGCAACGCTGCTGGGAGGCGGAGGAGGCGGCACTCTTGGCTTTTCGACCGGTTGCGGGGTTGTGGCTGTCGCCGCCCGTGCGGTCCAAGTCGCTGGCGTGGTCGTTGCGCCCACGTTTGCCAGCACCGAGGTGTTCACAATTTCGAGCGAGCTGCCGGTAGCTGCCTCTAAAGCGGCGGTCAACGCGGCTTCGTCGACACCAAATCCGAGCGGATCGGTTGTCAGCCCTTGAGCGTATTCGATCGTTGCGTGGACAATGGGGGTCGCTGGTGTGGCGTCGCTGCTCCAGCGTCGCCAGTAATGCGACGGCGGCATTTCGATTCTGGCCGAATCGAGCTCGGCCCCCGCATTTGGTGCGGATGGACCGCGCGGCGCCTCGACAATGGCAACCGGTGCCAGCGTATCCAGCAGTGCCGTAAGTTGCCGATCCGCATCACCATCAGGAAGCGCTTCGACGCTTAAAAAGCCGTCAAGAATGGTCTCAATCGCATGCAGGTGCTGACTGATCTCCAGTGCTCCGTGGGTGCCTGCGGCACCGGCCAGCCGTTGGATGTCTTCGAACAACAAAGCAAGGCCGTTGATGTCCCAGCCGAGGTCGCAGGAATGCCGAACTCGGCGCGCCAAGTTGTCGACGCGGTTCGGAAGATGTTTCAAGAACGCCAATCTAAGCTCGGCGCGCTGCTGACTATCGTGGTGAGCGTGCATGCCCGCTGAGCGGCTCTCCTTAGGACTCGCAACTATACCGGCAGGGTCAAGCAGGTGTCAGCGCGTTGCAACGCGCAGCAGGCGGCGAAGCACCCAAAGGACAGTTAAAAAAAGCAACAGACTGCCAATCACCACCAAAAGCAAGGCCAGCCATGGGTTGACGAACGCAAGTGGCAGGGCTGCAACCGCCAGGCCGTCTTCGCTCGCCGACGCCATCCAATTGCTGGCAGGCTCGGGTGAAGTATTGATTGCAGCGCGAGTCGCTGACTTCAAAGCATGCGCCGAAAGTGCGGCCACTGAACCTGCCATCAACCCTGCAGTACTCAGCCCGGCTTCGGCATCGCCGAGCGTGGCGCCGGCCAGAAACGCCCCGGCGGGAATGCGCACCAGCGTTTGCAACAAGTCCCAACCGGAGTCGACGCCTGGAATTTTGTCGGCGCTGAATTCAATCACGGTCAATACGCCTGAGACGGCCAAGACCCATGGCGACTGGCAAAGTGCAAGCTCACCGGGCAAGCTGATCCAGCCGCTGAGGCCAGCCAGACCAATTGCAAATACGGCCAAGTAAGCGCGCACGCCGGCGATCCACGCCAGAGCGACTGCGAGGGCGTAAAGCTGGGCTTCGCTCATCGTTGCCGAGACACCTATTCAGGAGGCCCGAGTATAGGCCGCAGAGCGAAGCGGCTGAATAGCTGCCGGGCACGTGGTTGCCGCGATCCTTGACGAAGCGGGCCAAGCGGGAGATAAGTGCCCGCCCTTGCCGCCAGTGATAGCGACGTGTCGACGCCGGAGCCTCGTTTTGTCATCGTCCCGCACCGCTCCCCGGCGCGCATTTCTTGGCTGCTGGCCTCACTTGCGTGGTTGGCTTCGCTAACGCTGGTTTGGCAAATGTCGATCCACTACGCCGCACCGAAGCTGGACCGTCTGACCATTGAGGTTGCCAGCCTGCGCGAATCGCGCAACGACCAGCGCAATGAAATTGATCGCTTGTTGGCTGAGTTGGCCTTGGCGCAGCGTTCGGATCAAGTCACCCGCAGCGCCTCGCAGACGCTACAAGCCACCTTGGCTGAGCGTGACGAAGAGATCGCTGCGCTGCGCGCGGATGTTGGCTTCTATGAACGCCTAGTCAGCGGCAGTGCGCAACAACGCCAAGGCCTCAACGTTCACAGTCTGGAAATGTCTGCAGACGAATCTGGAAGTGTCCGCTATGCGATTACACTTACCCAATCCCTGAAGAAGGGCGCGCTGACCCGCGGTGAGGTGTCTTTGGCCATTGAAGGAACGCTGGCCGGCAGACTGACCGAGCTCGATTGGCGGAAGTTGCGACAAGACGCGAATGCCGCACCGCAAGCGTTCGAGTTCCGATATTTCCAGCAGATCGAGGGCATCATTATGTTGCCTCCGAATTTTCTGCCGCAGCGGGTGCGGGTAACCGCGCGCACTGGCGGCCAACCTACCGAGCGCGTTTATGCATGGCGCGCCACGCAATCCGTTCAACCCAGTCAACCCGTGCAAAAAGGATCCTGAACATGTTCGGCACCGAAAAAAACAAAGCTCCGCGTTCGGTAGCGTCGGGCGTTGAGACCCTGATCGGCAGCCAAGTCACCATCCGCGGGGATTTGACCTTCAGCGGTGGCCTTTACGTTGAAGGAACCGTGCATGGTTCGGTGGTCTCCGAGACCGGTGCCGGCGATGCGGTGTTGACGCTGGCCGAGCGAGGCAGCATTCACGGTGAAGTGCGCGCCCCGCATGTGGTCGTGAACGGACAGTTGAGCGGTGATGTGTATGCCAGCGATCGTATCGAACTGGGTGCCACTGCACGCGTGCAAGGCAATCTGTATTACAAGGTCATCGAAATGGCCGCCGGTGCAGTGGTCAGTGGGCGCATGATTCACGGTGATGCGCCGAAGCAACTGCCGAAACCGGAAGCCGCGCCGGTGCCCAACAAGACCGGCGAAGCCAAGCGCGAGCGCAGCGAAGCGGCGGCTTGAGAAGGCCAGCAATGCGAAAGGGCTGTTTGATCTCGCGAGCAGCGGGAAACGCGCGCTTGATTTCTTTGCCAGTCGCGTCCATTTGTACCGTCTGACTTGGGACAATCGACCATGCACGCAGCACCTACCTATCAACAACTGGTTCAACCGCTTGTGCTGACTGCGGCCGCCGCTAGCAAAGTTCGCCAGCTGATTGTCGAAGAAGGCAATGAGGCGCTGAATTTGCGCGTTTATATTCAAGGCGGCGGTTGTTCGGGCTTCCAGTATGGCTTCGAGTTTGACGAGGCGCGCGCCGAAGACGATGCCGCTGTTGAGCGCGATGGTGTTGTGCTGCTGGTCGATCCGCTGAGCCTGCAGTATTTGTTGGGCGCAGAAGTCGACTACACGGAAAGCCTGCAGGGCGCGCAGTTCGTCATTCGCAATCCCAACGCCAAGACCACCTGCGGCTGCGGATCCTCGTTTGCTGTCTAGGGTCTGTATGACACAGACGTAGCGACCTACTCCATTTATGACAAAAGACCCCAATCGGTTTGTCACCGGATGAGTGCAAGGACGCGCCCCAATCTGTTTTCAGGATCCAGTTTGGATCGCCTCGCCGAACGCCGCGAAGACCCGGCTTGGCTGGCGGCCGCTTGGCCCACAGCCGCACTGCTGCTGGTCGATTTTGAAGGGCGAGCAGCGCTGGACTTGGACGCATCAGCACTTGCCGGCATTCGTGCAAGCGACTTCCCCACGGCACTGGCGACCGAGGCCACGTTTCTCGGCTTGGAAGGCGGGCGCGCACACTTCGCATTGGCAGCAGAAGCCTTGGACGCGGATCGACGCGCCGGGCCGTGGACATGGGCTGGACTGCGAGAAGTAGCCAACCAGTTGGCGGTGTTCGAGGCGGGCTTGTTTGCTTACGCCAAGGCCTTGCTGCTGTGGCAAACACGGGCGCGCTTCTGCCCGGCCTGCGGCACCCTGACGCAGGTGCGGCGTGCCGGCCACAGCACTCGTTGCAGCAACGCCGATTGTGGTCTCGAACAGTTTCCGCGAACTGACGCGGCGATTATTGTGCTGGTCACAGACGGTCCGCGCGCACTGATTGGTCGCCAAGCGGGCTGGCCACCCAAGCGCTATTCAACGCTTGCCGGTTTTGTCGAACCCGGTGAATCGCTGGAGGATGCGCTGCGCCGGGAAGTGCATGAGGAATCGGGCGTGCGCGTCGGCGACTGCCAGTATCAAAGCTCGCAGCCTTGGCCGTTTCCCGCGTCGTTGATGCTTGGTTTTCGCGCGCAAGCCTTGGACCCGACGATCACCTTGGGCGATGAGCTGGAAGATGTACGGTGGATATCCGCCAGCGATCTGCTCGATGAAGTCGAAAGCGGCAGCTTGCGTATGCCGTTTTCGATTTCGGTGAGCTTTCGCCTTTTGGCGGATTGGCTGCTCGAGTCCGCTAATCCAGATCGCGTGCGCACCTTGCTTCCTGGCGCTTGAGTTGTGAGCTAGGTAGCTGTTGTCACCACCGTAAGCAGCGACTGACCGCCAGCGACCGCTACAATTCAAAGCACTGGGCCAACGCCTGCTGGGAAATCCGTCGATGTCTGCTGCGCTGATTGCGGTTGTGGTCGCCCTCTTGCTCGGGCATCGCCTACCTGAGCCTGGCTCTTGGCGCCGCTTCGGCTGGTTCGACAACTGGATCGCGAGTGTGGATGCCCGACGGGGTAGGCCTGCGGTGGCCGACGCTGGCGGATTGTTGCTGCTGCTATTGCCGGTGGTGGGCTTGGCGATCCTGCAATTTGTGCTTGCCACACGCATGCTGGGGTTTCCGGCATTTGTGATCAGCGTGTTGGTCCTGTTTGCGTGTTGGGGGCCGCGTGACTTGGATCGCGACGTCGAGGCCGTCTTGAATGCCGACGACTCTGACAACCAGCGGCGAGCGGCCATCCCCTTGTTTCCGGCAGGCTCTCCATCGATTGCCAGTCGAGATCTGGTGGACGCCGTATTTTCAGAGGCGCTGCGACGCTGGTTCGGCGTGCTGTTCTGGTTTCTGCTACTCGGCCCCAGCGGTGCCTTGCTGTTTCGGCTCACCCAGATCCTGCTTGCGGCCAATCCACCACCGCCGATTTCGCCGTTGGCGACTTTGCGTTTGGTGATGGCTTGGCCCGTGGCGCAGTTGATGACTTTGGGCTTGGCGTTGGCGGCGAGTTTTGATGCCGTGTTCGTGGCTTGGCGCGACTGGCATCAGCAGCGCGGCGAAGGCTGGTTGGCGTCCGATACGGGCTTCCTGCAGGCGGCGGGTCGGGCGAGCGTAGTGTTCGAACTGGCCGCTGAAGCCGAGCCCAGCGCAGACCAATCCGCCGCTGCTGTCGAAGTCGACGCCAGCGTCGGTGGCGACGCCGAGCCGATCTGTAGCGTGCCTGCGTTGCGGGATGCGATGAGCCTGATCTGGCGCGTGCTCATCGTGTGGCTGACCGTGATCGCTTTGCTGGTGCTGGCAGGGTTCGTGAGTTAACCCGAGCTTTTCGAAAAGCGGCCGGGCAAGTCGGGTTACGCCCGATCACCGCGCAGCGCTCGGACCTTTGCCTCCAGTACCGCCGCCGTCGCTTCGGCCGCTGGTAAGGGCGCGTCAGCAATCAAGCCGACTGCGGCGCGTAAGCGTCGCGGTGCACGCAGCCGGCGCAGCTGCGAGTCGCGCTTGCTCCACATGCTGGTCCACATGCCGGTGAGGGCCATTGGCACCACCGGCACTGGTCGAGCTTTGAGGATGCGTTCAACGCCCTGCCGGAAGCTGGCGATCTCGCCATCTTTGGTGAGCGCGCCTTCGGGAAAAATGCCAATCAGTTCACCGTTGGCCAAGGCCCGGTCCACTTCCTCAAAAGCGCGCTGCATCAACTCCGGGTCTTCCTTGGCGCCCGCGATAGGAATGGCGCGCGCGCTCTTGAATATCCAACTCAGAACCGGGTAGTTGAAGATCTTGTAGTACATGACAAAGCGAATCGGCCGCGGCACCGCACCGCCAATCACCAGCGCATCGACATAGCTGACATGGTTGCAAACGATCAGCGCCGCGCCTTCATCGGGGATGTGTTGCTCGATACCTCGAATATCCAACCGGTACAGCGTCTTGATAAGCACCCAGCAGGCGAAGCGCATCGCAAACTCGGGTACCAAGGTGAAGATATAGATCGCCACCAGCGCGTTCAGCACGGCGGTCAGCAGGAACAATTGGGGGATGCTGAAGCCTGCGCTGAGGAAGCCTATCGCCAGTAACGATGCAGCCACCATGAACAGCGCATTCAAGATGTTGTTGGCCGCAATGGTCCGCGACAGCTGGGCGCGCGGCGCGCGTTGCTGGATCAGGGCAAATAGCGGAACGATGTAAAGGCCACCGAACACCCCGACCAAGGTCAGGTCCAGCACGATTCGCCAGCTGCCCTCTGCGGCAAGGAACTGCCGCCAAGTGACATCCAGAACCGCAGCCGCTTCGGGCCGCGCAAAGTACAGGTCGGCGCCAAACACGGTCAGGCCCAGCGCGCCCAGTGGCACCAGGCCGATTTCCACCGT
>JBBQQV010000021.1:0-15077 GCA_038215505.1 Lysobacterales bacterium | reverse complement strand
TATCGGGCATGGCCCGCTTGGCTTGGTCGAGCGGCGCTCTGAACCGGTCCGGTGGCGAACCTTGGCCGACCTCAAAGGCGTGCCGATCGGAGTGGTGCGCGGTTATGTCAATACCGTCGAGTTTGATGCGATGGTCGCCAGCGGAGAATTGTCGGCCGTCTTCGCCAGCGACGACTTGGCCAACATGAGCAAGGTCACGCGTGGCCGCTTGCCACTGGCGGTGATCGACAAGCATGTGCTCGCCTATCTGATGGCCAATGAGCGTAGCGTTGCCGATTCCCGACGGGTGCTGCAGTTCAATCCACATCTGCTTGACAACAAGTCACTGCATGTCGCGTTGCAGCGCAATGAAGCCGGTTCCAAGGCATTGGCTTTGGTCAATCAAGGGTTACAGAAGATTGATGTCGACGCGATTGCGGCTCCCCATTTCAAGTTGCCTTGACTGCCCCATGCAGACATTGAACGCAGCAGCCGCGCGGCGCAACGACATCGCCAAAAGTCGATGGCCATGAAGTATCTGCCACTGGTTATGTCTGCGCTGCTGCGCAAGAAGACACGCACGCTGTTCACTTTGTTGTCGTTGGCGGCGGCATTCCTGCTGTTGGGCTTGCTGCAAGCAGTCAACGTGTTGTTTGAAGGCGGCGCGGATTTTCTCGGTGCCAGCCGCTTGATCACCCAGGCCCGAACCAGCTTCACCCAGCCACTGCCGATGCGAATGCTGCCGCAGATCGAGTCGATCCCCGGCGTGTCGCGGGTCAACCACTCACAATTCTTTGGCGGCCAATACCAAGATGAGCGGCAGACGCCGCCGCAGTTCGTGGTCAATCCACAGCGTCTGTTCGACACCTATCCCGAATGGGTGTTGCCTATCGAACAGCGACGTGCGTTTATTTCGACTCAGGACGGCGCCATCGCTGGCCGCCGGCTGGCGGATCGCTTTGGCTGGAAGATCGGCGACATCATTCCGCTGAACTCCTTCATCTGGACCAAGGGCGACGGCACGCGCGCGTGGCAATGGCGACTGGTCGGCATTTTTGATGGGCGCGATCAGGAGTGGGCTGAACGCGCGCAAATCATGTATCTCAATTACGCCCAGTTTGACGAGGGACGTGCCCCCGGCGCGCGCGGATTGGCGGGCGTGTTTGTGGTGCGGGTCGACGATCCGCTGCGGTCCGATGCGGTGGCCGCCGCCATTGATGAGCGCTTCGACAACTCGCCAGACGAGACCAAAACCCAGAACGAGCAGGAGTTCCAGCTTGGTTTCGTGCGCCAGTTGGGTGATATCGGCTTCATCATGAATGCGATTTCCGGCGCGGTATTTTTCACGATTCTGATCATGACCGGCTTCACCATGAGCCAAGCGGTGCGCGAGCGAATCCCTGAGTTGGCAGTGTTGAAGTGCCTGGGCTTTGGGGATCGGCTGGTGCTGCTGCTGGTGCTGGCCGAAGCGCTGCTGCTGTGCACCTTGGGAGCGACAATAGGGATGGTGCTCGCCTCGTTCATCACCGGCAATTTGCCGCCCGAGTTTCCGCCGCTGGTGCCTGATCGTCGGGTTTGGTTGTTCTCGGCTGTCGCGGTGCTGGTGTTGTCGGCGGCCGTCGGCTTGCCACCGGCGTTACGGGCGATGCGGCTGCGCATTGTCGATGCTTTGGCGGGGCGCTGAGGATGAGCGCGGCCAGGCAGATTCGCGAAATCGTGTGGATGAATTTGCAGAGTATCCCGCAGCGCTGGGCAGCGTCGCTGGTGGTGGCGATTGGCATCGCCGGCGTGGTGGCGGTACTGGTGGCAATGCTTTCGATGGCGGCGGGGTTGGAACGCACACTTTCCTCCACCGGCCAACTCGACCGTGCGGTCATTCTGCGCTCGGGTTCGAATGCCGAGCTCAGCAGTTTTCTGGCGCGTGATGCGACCACCCTGATCAAACAGGACCCGAGTGTCGCCCGCGGCGTCGATGGCCTGCCGCTTGCCTCCGCAGAGCTCATCGTCATCACCGAAGTGCCGCGCATCGGCCAGCGCAGCGGTGCCAACGTGTCGCTGCGTGGTGTGCAACCCGAAGGTTTTGAAATGCGTCCCGAAGTGCGGGTGACCGAGGGCCGTCGCTTTCGACCGGGTCTGCGCGAATTGATGGTGGGCCGCGGCGCGCAGCGTCAGTTTGATGGTTTGGCGGTCGGCCAATCGCTGAGCTTTCGCGGCTCCGATTGGTTGATCGTCGGCGTGTTCGAGACCGGTGGCGACAGTCACGAATCCGAGTTGTGGGCGGATGCCGAGGCGGTACAGAGTGCATTCAATCGAACCGGCTTTTCCTCGGTCTTGATGCAACTGCGCCAAGCCGATGCGTTTGATGCGATGAAAGCGCGCTTGACCAGCGATCCGCAGCTCACCGTGGATGTGGAACGCGAGCGTGATTACTTCAGTTCGCAATCGGAAACACTGACATTCTTGATCGGCCTGCTGACCAATATCATCGCCGCGATCATGGCTTTCGGTGCCCTGTTCGGTGCGTTGAATACGATGTACTCGGCGGTGTCCGCACGCACCGCAGAAATAGGTACGTTGCGCGCCCTTGGATTTGGGGCGGCACCGGTGGTGGCATCGGTGATGAGCGAGGCGATCATTCTTGCGACTGCCGGCGGACTGCTTGGCGCACTGCTCGCTTACGTGCTGTTCAACGGTTACAGCGTCAGCACCTTGGGTTCGGGCTTTACCCAGGTCGCGTTCAATTTTGCGGTCACTCCGTGGTTGGTGACGCAAGGATTGCTGTGGGCCTTGGGGATTGGCTTTCTCGGCGGTTTGCTGCCCGCGTTGCGGGCGGCACGAATGCCGGTTACGGCGGCGCTGCGCGGCTAGCAGCTGCCGTGTCTGCGCCACCACGCGCTTGCCGGCGCCGCGCGTACATCTGCGCGTCGGCGCGGACGATAGTGTGTTGTAAATCTTCGCCGTTTTCGCGTTGTGCGCTGCCCAGCGAATAGCGGCAAGGCGCGCTGTTGGAGTCTGCCTCCAATCGGGTCAGCAGCGACTGTAGAGTGGTCGTCGACGCATTGGCCAGCAAGATCAGGAATTCGTCGCCGCCGACCCGCACAAGAGCGTCGTTTTCGCGCAATCGCTTGCCGATGAATTCGGCGATCTCGCGCAGCACTTCATCGCCGTGCTCGTGGCCGTGGCGATCGTTGATCTGCTTGAACCCGTCCAAGTCGATGTTGATTACCGCCCAGCTCGCGTCCGCAGCGGCGGTCACCGCAAACGCGTCAAGGTAGCGGCGGTTGTAGCTGCCAGTCAGTGGGTCGTGCAGGGTTTGTTTGCGCAGCGCATCCGCCTCACGTGTCTCTATCGTGATGTCGGCCGCATTGCCGATTACATAGGGCTGATCGACAGAGTTTGGCGCTACCCGCCCATCGATTCGCAGTAGACGAGTCTCGCCCCCCTGCGGAGTGACGTGCAGCACTTCGCTGGCCTCTCCGGAGACGCGCAAGTTCAACAGATAGCGTGTCAACACTTCGTCATCCACAGGCGCGATGTGGTCGCGTAGATTGCCCAGACTTCGCGTGTCGGCGGGCACCAGCAGCGCTTGTGCTGCTGCCGGATTGAGCAAATCAATACGGCCATCCATGTCATGCAACAGCACCATGCCTTTGCTCAGTCTGAGCAACTCGCCGGCGCGGGATTCGCTGCGACGCAGATCACTCAGCACGCGCTCAAGCCGACGTCTGGCGCGCAGTTGCAATCCGAACAGCACGGCGAGTACCAGCAAAGTGACCAGGCTCAATCCAGTGACCCAGCGGCTCAGCCGTGACTGGGCATCCAATAGCCGATTGCGCTCTTCCGCCAACTTGGCGTCACTCTCCAGCCGCATGATGTCGAGTTGCTGGCGTGCGTACTGCAGCCGCGTCTCGAAGTCGTCGGCGGCCTGGGTGCGATCGCGCTGCGCCACATCCTCGCCAAGATCGAACGAGCGCCGCAGCAGAGGCCCCATTTCATCGGCACTGGCCCGCTGATCGAGCAGCAGGCGCAATAGGCGTTGGGTGGCGCGCAATTCATCGCGCGAGAGGCCCAGGCCTTTGAACGAGGCGACGGCAGCGCTGAATTCGCTGCGCGCAACAGCGAACTCGCCGGCCTGAATCGCTGAAAGTCCAAGTGACTCGCGCGCCTGACCAAACAGCTGCGAGTTCTTCAAGCGGTCCGCCAATGCCAACACTTCGGCGCTGTGTCGGCGTTGTGCCTCAACATCGCCAATCCTGTTTGCGAGTCGCGCTGATTCAAGGTGCAGTTCTGCCACCAGCTTGGGGTCGTCCACCCGCTGTGCTGCCAGAATGCCCGCTTCCAACGCGTTCTGTGCGGCGGTGGTGTCGCCCAGTTGGGCGGTGGAACGGGCGTAATTCCGGTGCAGTCTGGCTTGCAGGCCGGCGCCATCCTTTGGCCCTAGCAGTTGCAGGCCTTGCAGCGCGTAATCGGCTGCCAGCTGCTGCTTGCCGAGGGCAAAACTAAGCGAAGAGAACCCCAGTAAGACATCGGCAGAAAGTTCGATGGAGGGCTCAAGATCCAGTTGTGTTTGCGCCTCGGCGAGCAGTTGCTCGGCGCGGGTGTAGTCTTGCAAGCCGATCAAAGCGCGGCTCTCGAGTATCTTGCCGCGCGCGATCAGCAGCGGCCGCTTGGCGGCGCGACCAGCGTTTGCAGCCTCGGCGCTGGCTCGCCGCTGACACAGCCAGTCAGCCACGACACGGCACGCATTGGATTCCGCCAGAAGCAGCAGCGCAAGGTTGGTCTGATCACCTGCGGCACGCGCCGCAGCGATCTCAGTTTGTAGTTCGGCCAATACTTTTTCGGGTTCGAAGAGTGCCCGCGATTCCAACGGATGCCGCGGCACGTCGCTGCCGCTGACACCGCTAGGCACGGCCGGTTCTGCCACGACAGCGAGCCCACCGAACAAGGTCAGCCATGCGAAAAGCAGCCAGCGCCGGAAGCAAGCCGTGCGCTCAGCAGGCAAGGCACGGCGACATTGGGGCGAGGTGTAGCGACTACGCATGCCCGAAATTCTAGCGCGCCTGCCCGCTGGCTGATTGTTTCCCTGACTGCGACGGCCTACGTTTGCAATTTCCCGCGGCGCTTTACCGAGCAGAAGGAGGAGCGGATGTCGCGCTGGGTCATCGGAGCGCTGGGCGCCAGCAGCGGCCTACTGCTGATGGTATTGGCGATGATGCTCCTCAGTTTGTTCGGCCGTCACGTGCCCACCGGTGGCGTGCTTGCGGCCTTGTTGCCGGTGCTGATCGGCAGCGCCATGCAGGCGGCGATCGTGGTTCCGGTATGGGTGATAGGCCGTCTGCGACACTGACCGGATCAGCAACAGTCACGTCAACGCATGCGTGGGTTGGATCGTGAACTCGCGCTGCTCGCGGCTGATCCTGAACGGTCTCGTTGGCTAGCGCTGGCGAGCAAGCAGTTCACTGCGGATGCAGCAACCGTCACGCGCTGGGAGTCGCGCTATCAACAGTTGCTGGCTGACCCGATTCGGTACGCGCATGCCGCCGCCTGCTTGCATGGCAGCTTCCCCAGCAATGCCGACATCGACTATTCGGAAAACCCTTTGCTGACGCGCACCTGCGGACACTTGCATAGCGTCGAGCGCGGCCTGCGACAGCAGGGCTATCGGTGTGGCGTACTCGACAAGCCAGGGTCAATCTGGGCACTGGCACGGGTCGCGAACATTGCCGACCTGAGGCGGCAATTTGCGCTGGATAGCGTGGTTGGGTTCGCAACCAACGTGCACGAAAAATTCAGCGACAACGACCGCGGGCCCTACGAGGTTGAGGAACAGTCGCTCTATTGCAAACGCTGCGACAGTGTCATTCGCTTTGAACTGGGGCCGCTGTTTCCGCCGGACTGACCGCGACCACCTGAGTCCGACAGCTTGCTGGATTGGCCACCATCCATGGCAGCCATAACGCTCAGCCAGCCACCACACTCAGTTGCTCGTTTGTCCCTTCGGGTACACCTGCTCGGCCAGCTTGAGGTCGCTGTGGAGCAGGTTGATCGCATCAACCAACACGTTGGCTGCCTCGCGCAGCAATGCGTCCGGTTTCTCATCATCGTGGTCGCCTTCGCGCTTCAATTGTTCGGCGAGATCGCGCTCGTCGGCTTGCAGTCCATCATCGACCACAGTTTCAGCATCCGCGACTGCGTCGCCCAGTGCCTTGCGTTCGGCATCGCGTGCCACGCGCCGTGCTTCGAATGCGTCGCGCTCCTGCTTGCGTACCTGCAAGTTCAACGACAACTCGCCGCGCTCGCGTTGCCCGCGATAGGTCGCAATGTCTTCCTTCAGCCAGCGAAACTCAGGGTCGCTTTCGGTACGCATGCCGTGGCGTTTGCTGAGCAACGGCAGCAGCGGTTGAAAGTCGGCTAAGCGCGCGTGCGAAACCGGCGCAATCTGTGCCCACGGCAACGCGTTGTCGTAGGTACTTTCGCCGTAGTCTTCGGCATCAAGTGTGACCGGGAAGGCGATGTCGGGCTCTACCCCTTTGCGCTGGGTCGAGCCGCCATTGACACGGAAGAACTGCGCCACGGTCAGCTTCAATTGGCCAAGCCCCGGTGCCTCGGTGCGCCGGTACATGGAGTCGAGGTCGAGCAGGTTCTGCACCGTGCCCTTGCCGAACGTGGGCTCACCAATGATCAGGCCGCGGCCGTGATCTTGAATCGCTGCGGCGACAATTTCCGAGGCTGATGCAGACGCGCGGTTGACCAGGATGGCTAGCGGCCCGTCCCAGGTGGTTCCGAGTTGCCGATCACCTTCGACTTGCACACGACCGCCTGCATAGCGTACCTGCACTACTGGGCCGGTATCGATGAACAAACCGGTCAGCTCAACCGCCTCACGCAACGAGCCGCCGCCGTTGTTGCGCAGGTCGAGCACGACGCCTTCCACGCCTTTCTCTTTCAGCTCGACCAGCAGGCGAGCGACATCGCGGGTGGCAGAACGATAGTCGGGTTCATCCCGACGGCGACCTTCGAAATCTTCGTAGAAGCCCGGCAGCGAGATGATCCCGACTTTACGGGTGCCGTCGCCATCCGGCACTTCGATGATGCGCTGCTTGGCGGCTTGTTCTTCCAGTTTGATCTTCTGCCGACTCAGGGCAACGATCTCGTGCTTGCCATCGACACCAGCGTCGGCCGGCAGGATGTCCAAGCGCACAAAGGAATCTTTTGGGCCGCGGATCAGTTCGACGACATCGTCGACGCGCCATCCGATGACATCGACCAGGGGGCCAGACTTGCCCTGACCCACGCCCACGATGCGGTCGCCGGCTTTAATCTTTGCCGACACCGCAGCCGGGCCACCAGCGACCACCGATCGCACCAAGGTGTATTCGTCGTCGCGTTGCAGGACCGCGCCGATACCTTCCAGCGACAGTCGCATCTGGATATTGAAGTTCTCCGACGCGCGCGCATTCATGTAAGAGGTGTGCGCTTCGATGGACGCCGCGTAGGCGTTCATGAAGTTCTGGAAAATGTCGTCGGGCTTGAGTTCCTGCAAGCGGCGTTCGCTGGTGGAGTAACGCTTGTCGAGGGTCTCGCGGATCGCCGCCATGTCGCGGCCGGCAAGCTTCAGCCGCAGCACATCGTTGCTGACGCGCTGTTTCCAAACCGCATCCAACGCCTCGCGGCTGGCCTCAAACGGACCCTTGTCGCGGTTGAGTTTGAATTGCGTGTCGTCGACCAGTTTGAAGTTGCCTTTGGCCAGGAACTCGCGTGAAAACGCGGTGCGTTCGGCGAGGCGCTGGGTGTAAAGGTTGTAGATTTCAAACGCCGGGCGCAGGTTGCGAGACTCGATGGCGTCATCAAGTTCCTTCCGATAGCGCTCAAAGCCTTCGATGTCACTGGCCAGGAAGAACAGGCGTTCACCGTCCAGCGAGTCGATGTAGCGCTTGAAGATGTCAGCCGACAGTTCGTCATTGAGCGGGCGCTTGGTGTAACTGTAGTCGCTCACGCTGAGGAACTCGGCGACCCATTGCGCGATCAAGCCGTGCTGAACCGTGGACTCCATGGCGACTGCGGTTGTCGTTTCCGACTTGGCATGCCCCAGCATCGGCAACAGCAGCAGGCTGAGTAACAATGCACGTATCGACATCGGGATACCTCGCGGGTTCTTCATTGAGTCACTCGTTGGTTGGCGCAGCGGCAGCACATGCTCAAAGCCTGCGCTCGCTGCCGCGATGCTGGCGTGTGCCTTAGGTCCTGTTGGCCCGAGATAGTTCAAGCCACGTCGCTGCCGTTCAGCCGGCCGCCACAAAACCTGCTTCGGCGGCCATGCGGTCGGCGTGATACGACGAACGCACCAGCGGGCCAGAAGCGACATGGGTAAAGCCAAGTTCACGACCGAATGCGGCCAAGCCGTCGAACTCGACGGGTGACCAATAACGCAGCACGGGATGATGGTGCGGCGTCGGTTGCAAGTATTGGCCGATGGTGACCATATCGACAGCGTGCGCGCGCAGATCGCGCAGTGCGCCTGCGACTTGGTCCCAGCTCTCGCCCAAGCCCAGCATGATGCCGGACTTGGTTGGCACGTTCGGGTGCTCGGCCTTGAAGCGCTGCAGCAAGCGCAGCGACCAGTCGTAGTCGGCACCTGGGCGCACGTTGCGATATAGCTCGCGGACGGTTTCCAGATTGTGGTTGAACACATCCGGTGGATCGCTGGCCAATGCTTCCAGCGCGCGTTCCATGCGGCCTTTGCCACGAAAATCCGGAGTCAGAATCTCGATCTTCAAGTTCGGGCTCAATGCCCGCGCCTCGCGGATGCAGGCGGCGAAGTGGGCCGCGCCACCATCACGCAGATCGTCCCGATCAACCGAGGTGATGACCACATAGCGCAGCGCCATGTCAGCGATGGTGATCGCCAGCTTCAGTGGCTCGGCCAGGTCCGGCGGTTTCGGTCGGCCATGCGCGACATCGCAGAAACTGCAGCGCCGCGTGCAGACCTCACCGAGCACCATGAAGGTCGCGGTGCCGTGGCTGAAACACTCATGGATGTTGGGACAGGAGGCTTCTTCGCAGACCGTCACCAGGGCGTTAGCGCGCAGCTTGGCTTTCAGTTGCGCCACCGCATTGCCGGACGGAATCCGCACGCGTATCCACGACGGCTTGCGCAACACCGGCGCGTCAGCGAACTGCACCGGGCTGCGACCGATCTTGTCTTCGCCCAGCTGCTTGTCGCCGATCACCAGACTCGGAATGGTGTTGCTGGCTTCTGCAAGTTCGGTCATGCGAATACGGCGCAGGGCAAGGTGGGAGGTCCGTCAAACGGTTGCAGCGAGAATTGCCGGGAAAGCGCATTCACCAGCGCTGTGCGGACGACGGCGAAGTTGCTCGGGCCGCCCAAGTCTAGCAGTTGGCTAACTTGCAAGCCCTCAAACCCGCATGGATTGATGCGTTGATAGGGTGCCAAGTCCATGTCGATATTCAAAGCCAAGCCGTGAAAACTGCAGCCGCGCCTTACCCGCAGACCCAGCGCCATGATCTTGGCTTCGCCGACATACACGCCGGGAGCGCCACACTTGCGGCTGCCGTTGATGTTCCAGATGGCCAGCGTGTCGATCACGGATTGTTCAACCCGATCCACCAATTCGCGCACGCCGATGCGCAGGCGGCGCAGATCAAGCAATGGATACGCCACCAGTTGGCCCGGCCCGTGATACGTGACCTGGCCGCCGCGATCCACCTGGATCACGGGAATGTCTCCTGCGGCCAAAATGTGTTCAGGCTTGCCGGCTTGGCCCAGCGTGAAAACAGGCTCGTGCTCGACTAACCAAAGTTCATCAGTGGTGAACTGATCGCGGCTATCGGTGAAGGCTTGCATCGCGCGCCATACCCGTTGGTAAGGCTGGCGACCCAGGTCGCGAACCATCCACTTTGTGGTCGCGGCCGTCGCCAGCGCAGCTTCGGCGCCGGGATCCGCTGATGTGTCTGTTAGAGCGTCCACTTGACTTCGGGGCGCGCACGCAAGGCGGCGTGTGCCGCGTCGTAGTCGGCCCGCGTTGCCGCTTGAAAACTCACTGCCACCGAAATGTAGTTGCCCTTCGTTGACGCGCGCTGACGCAAGCTGGGCAAATCCACCGTCAGCCCCAGGCCCGCGAGGACGCTGGGCACCAAGCGCTCAAGCCCCGCGTCAGCGGCACCCATCGCACTCAGTTCAAAGGTGCCGGGGAATTGGAAGCCCTGCGGCTCGTTGGCAATAGATTGGCTCATCCGGCCATTATGGGGACGCCCACCACACAGTCCAAGCGGCGCCAACGGGTCAACGTCGACGCTGTCACGGGCAAGCGCGATAATCTCGCCCGCTATCGACTAAGGAAGCGCCCGTGAAGCTCGCCACGCTGGTTGCCGGAACACTGCTTGCATTTGCCGCCATTTCGGCCCAAGCCGACACCACGCCATTTGATTTGGCATCGGGCAACCTGTCTCAGGATTGGTCGAACGCAGCGCTGATCAGGGTCAACGACGATTGGAGTGCGGTGCCCAGCGTCATCACGCGGCGAGGCGACGGCCTCACTGCTGCGACCGCCGTTGATCCGCAAACCGAGATTGCGCTGTCTAGGCGATCAGGCCTAGCTTGGAAGTGTCCTGCAGCGCACAGGGCAAAGGCAGTCGGTCGCTGATGCGCGGGATCCACGAAAGCGGTTGCCGCAATTGCCTGACTACCGCGCAGCTTCGATCAAACAATGCGTTCAGGTTGGGCTGCTAGCTCAGACGCTGCTTCTGCCCGGTAGTGCGTGATGCGCGCTGATGACTGGGCGGCTCACGACTACCCCAGCCGGTGGAGGTTGCGCCGGATGGCTGGACTTCGACGTAAGCATAGGTGGGCGTCCCATCGTTTTTTTGCAGATTCCAGTAGTGAATGCCGCTGCCCGCTTCTTCGAATACGCCGCAGTAGGTGAGGTCCTTGGCTTTTAGGGATGCCTCATCGAGCAGTTGCTCACCAAATTCTCGTCGCAGGTATTTCGGCAGCTCCCGCTCGATATCCTCATTCAGGCCCGTGGTGCCTATCCAGTCGGCCTCCTCGCGCACCGATTCCTCTGCATCGTAGCTGGCAGCGAGTTTCGCCATTTCGGCTTGGTACGCGGGACTGCGCTTGACTCGCGCCATCAGTGTGCGTAGGCCCAGCTTTACCGCGAAATACAGCGTTGCAAGCACAAGGACCAAAGTCAGCAGATACGCCACGACTCAACGTCGCTTGCTTAAAAGAAGCGCGTCGCTTGCCTGCAGCCCGGCCTATTCGCTTTCCCACCACATCATCAATCCATCCCACTGACGGCTGAAAAAGCCTGCTTCGGGCGCATCAGCGAGCGCGATCAAAGGGCGTTCGGCGACGGGTTCGCCGTCGAGGGCGACGCGCAATGTGCCAATCGTCTGGCCCTTGGTGATGGGTGCCACCAACTGCGGTGGAATGTCCAGACTGGCGGCGAGTTCGGCGTAGCGGCCACGCGGGATCGTGGCGATAACGTCTTCAGCGACGCCGACCGGCATTTCGGTCGATTCGCCCTTCCATAGTTTGCTGGTCGCCACAGCAGAGTTGGCGGCATACAACGTATGCGTCTCGAAGTGGCGGAAAGCCCAATTCAACAAGGCGAGGTTGGCGTCCTCGCGCTGGCGGAAGCCCTCCTTGCGGCTGCCTTGGATGCCCATGACCACCGAAATCAAGCGCTGACCGGCACGACTGGCGCTGGCAGCTAGGCAGTAGCCGGCGGCGGCGGTGTGGCCGGTCTTGACGCCATCGACGCTGTCGTCTTTCCACAGCAGACCATTGCGGTTGTATTGCTTGATGCCGCTGTAGGTGTATTCCTTGATCGCGTAGAGGGCATAGTGATCGGGAAAGTTGCGGATCAAGGCGGCCGAAAGAATGCCGATGTCGCGCGCACTCATGTGATGGCCCTCGGCCGTCAGCCCGTGCGAGTTGGCAAAGTGGGATTGGCTCATACCGAGTGATTCGGCATAGCGATTCATCATGTCGGAAAATGCAGCCTCGCTGCCGGCCACGTGCTCGGCGATGGCGATGGCGGCGTCATTGCCTGATTGCACGACCAGCCCGAGTTCGATGTCGGACAGCTTCACCCGGCTGCCCACGGCCAACGCGCTGAAACTGCCGTCGGTACCGGCACCGCCCGAGCGCCATGCGTTTTCCGAGATCAGGACTTCATCCTGTGCCTTGACGCGACCGGCGGCCATCTCGGCAGCCAACACATACGAGGTCATCACCTTGGTGATGCTGGCCGGGTCCAGCGGCGCATCGACGTTTTCACCGGCGAGAA
The DNA here is from genome assembly GCA_038215505.1 of Lysobacterales bacterium. Lineage (GTDB taxonomy): Bacteria > Pseudomonadota > Gammaproteobacteria > Xanthomonadales > Xanthomonadaceae > JANNWF01. Next base: position 2,784 of record JBBQQV010000021.1, on the reverse strand, counting down.
CACGACCGCTTGCGTAGTCCATCACCAGCCATGCACTGCCTGGTGGTGTTGGCGCTGGCGACATGGGGGTTGGCCCGGGTGCGGGCAAGCTGGGCGTCGGTTGCGCGGCAGGTTGCGGAGTCGCCTGCGGTGTCGCGGCCGCAGGCGTTGGCTGCGCCAGGCAATGGGTGGCAAACAACAAGCCGATGCTGGCGGTGACGGCAGTCAGCCAGTGCTGGACGGGGTGCGAACGATGCTTCATCGCGGGGAATCTCCAAGAGGGTTCAAAAAAAGATGCAAGCGCAAGCGCAAATCAGCTCGCGTTGAGGGGGCGGCAGTCACTGCCTTGGACTCGATCCAGCCCGCATGTCCAGTCACTGAATCTATTCAATGACCAGTTGCGGTGTGCCGAACCCGAGTTCACGCACAGTTTCCTGCGCACGATCAATGTCGGTGACATTGGCTAGTGGGCCAATCTGCACGCGCCACATGGAACGTCCACCAACTTCAATGTGCAGCGAGCGATAGTTGTTGAGTCCGGCCTCGCGCAATCGCTCTTCGACGGACGCCGCATTGTTGCGTTGACGGTAACTGCCGATCTGCAGCCAGTGCGATGCAGAACCCCTTGCCGCCGCAGGCGCTGTTGGCCTGCCGACAGAGGACGCCGCATATCGCCCAGGCGGCTGCTCGGAGCCTGCGGCCGACACCGTGCGAACTTCGACTTGGGCGGTGCCATCGGCGTGTACGCCGAGCCGTAATGCCGCGGCATATGACAAATCGATGATCCGTCCGTCATGAAATGGGCCGCGATCATTGACCCGCACGATCAAACTGCGGCCGTTTTCGAGATTGGTCACACGGACGAAACTAGGCAACGGCAATGTTTTGTGTGCAGCGGTAAATTTGTACATGTCATACGGCTCGAAGCTCGAGGTCGGGCGACCATGAAACTTGGTTCCGTACCAGGATGCGATGCCGCGTTCGACATAGCCATCAGCGCTTTCGCGCAAACGATAGGTCTTGCCCAATACGGTGTAAGGCGAGCGATTGCCGTAGCGGGCAAGCGGCTCGACAGCGGGTACGGGTTCGACCAGATCGCTGACATCGGCGGGAATGGGTGGACCGCCATCCTGCAAGTGCGGCGCATACAAGCCGCCACCGCTGGTTGCTTTGGCTGGCGGTGCTTTGCCGACGCTCACGCTCGGCGCAGGCACTGCTGGCTTGGTTGGCTTGGTTGGCTTGCCGCTACAGCCGACCAGCGACGCCGCCAGAAACACCAGCAGCAGCGAGGCAAGTCGCTGCCAAGCCCTGTTGCCACGGGTCACTTTGCAGCGACCGGACCCGCAGTCGGATCGGCAATCGCTTGCGATAGCTGATAGACCGCCAGCGAGTACAACGGTGAGCGGTTGTAGCGGCTGATGACATAGAAGTTGCCAAAGCCGAGCCAGTATTCGCGACCTTCTGCACCTTCTAGATTGATGACCGTGGCTTTGAGGTCGGTTACGGTGTCGGTGGTCGGGCGGTAACCCTTGCTGGCAAGCTCGCTCAGCGACAGATTTGCCTCCATGCTGGCGGGAGCAAATTCTGTGCTGCCAGCGGCAAGTGTTGCCGGTACTGCCACCGGTTGGCCTGCTTTCCAACCGTGGGCGACGAAGTAATTGGCCACCGAGGCAAAAATATCCGGCAACGATGTGAACAGGTCGCGCCTGCCATCACCGTCGCCGTCTTTGGCATAGGCGAGGTAGCTCGAAGGCATGAATTGACCCCAGCCCATGGCACCGGCATAGCTGCCTTTCAGCGTGGTCAAGTCCAGCTGCTCTGCTTGCGCCAGCTTCATGACATGGCCGAGCTCGCTGCGAAAGAACGTTTGCCGCGGCGGGTAATGCGCGCCCAGCGTGTACAAGGCATCGATTACGCGATACGAGCCAGTGATTTTTCCGTAATTGGTTTCGACGCCGATGATGGAAACGATGATCTCGGCCGGCACGCCGGTCGCCGTTTCAATGGCGGTCAACGCCGCTTTGTGTTCAGCCAAGAAAGCGCGACCGTCGGTGATCCGCTTGTCGGTCATGAAGATTGGCCGATACGCCTTCCACGGCTTGCCTTCGGCAGGTCGGGTGATCGCATCGATGATGCTTTGTTGGTATTTGGCATCTGCCAGGATTGCCGCGACGGCGTCGGTCTCGAGGCCGTGCGATTTGGCGAGTTCAGCGGCCAGGGCTTGGCGGTCGACGGTGTCGGCGGCAGTCGCAGGCAGCGAAATGAGTAGCAGCAGCAGGAAAGCGGTCTGGCGCATGGTCTGGCGGGGAGTTAGGACCCGCCGGATTCTACACGCCGAGGGTGGAATTCCCGTTTAGCAAGGCGACCAAGCCGGCGCGGCGGTCGCGGATTGTGCTGGTTTGACTGAATGCCAGGCGCCGGTTCTGCTGCCTTCGCTGACCCTTTGCACGGCCGCTCGCCAGTTTCGCGCCGCTTCGCCTTGTCCACCCGGTTCGCACAGCGCTTAGCTTTGGCACCCCATCAATGATGCCAAGGCACAGCAACGGCGCAGCCACCAACCAATAGGGCAACCAGCCAATCCACATGCTGTAGCTGCGTGCGGCCGGCAGCAGGATCACCAATGCCAAGCCAACGCATAGCCAATGCATCAGCAGCGGTCGCAGAGGAGCGAGCGTTGCAACAGGTGTTGCGGGTGGCAGGCGGCGAGTGCGCGACATGACTGACTCCAAGCAGGCGGTGCAGCGATGCTTGGCGGTGGCTATCTCAAATGTTGCGACAGCATTCCCAGTAAGTGTCCAGGTGCGT
>JBBQQV010000020.1:0-15289 GCA_038215505.1 Lysobacterales bacterium | reverse complement strand
TTATCGCAGGTGCCGGCCCTTCGAACTCCGGGTTGTCCGGGCACCGGTGATGCCACAACCCATAACGATCAGGCAGTTCGGTGAGACACAACACCTCCTTGACGCCGCCATTGCAGTTGGTAGACACCACGATCACGTCGCCTGGCAGCTCAGCTGGCGGCGATTTCACCCGCAACACCACGTCGTGATGAAACTCCCCCTGCTGCCAATGATCCACATGCTCCCATCCAAACGGCTTCAAGCCATCGAGCACGCCTTTCAGGCTGAGGCTGTTTGCAAGGTTTTCAATCATGGCGATGATTCACTGAGGTGACGGAGCAAGGTAGTCGATGCGCCAGCAGCGCGCAGCTCACAGGTAGAAGGGAATGCTCAAGCTGGGCACTGGACCACAGAACGAACAGCAAAGTTGCTCCGGCGCTATTGGAAAGTCGCTGCGAAAAGCCCTGACATGCCAACACACGACGTCAACTGGTGCGTTAAATTCTGGCCGTTCGTCGTCAGGCATCGAAGCACTGCAGATCACTCTTCTCAGACAGCTGGCTTTGAAGATCAACACTATTTCCAGATAGGCTGCTGATCCAGCGAAGCTGGTTCCTAAACCTGACTCTCCTGACGCCGCCCATCTCAGGTCACCTCATTCAATGATCTCCTCCAGCAGCGTCGAGCAATTGCTCGCCAGCCACCCCGTGGGCGTGCTGCCAGTGCGGCCACGCGAGGTCTTGGCCTGGGCGTTCTTCGACTTCGCCAACTCGGGCTACACCACGGTGGTGATCACCGCCGTGTTCAGTGCCTTTTTTGTCGGCGTGATCGCCGATGGCAAACCGTGGGCAACGTTTGCCTGGACCGCCGCGTTGTCGGTGTCCTACGCGGTCAATGCAATGGCCGGCCCACTGATCGGTGCCTGGGCCGACCTGCGTGCGCGCAAGCGTGCCGCTTTGCTGGCCAGCAGCCTGGTCTGCGTGTCGGGTACCGCCGCGTTGTCGCTGTGCGGTCCCGGCGATGTCGAGCTGGCGTTAGCCATTCTGATCATCAGCAATATTGGCTTCGGCCTTGGCGAAAACCTGATCGCTGCCTTCCTGCCTGAACTTGCGAAACCGCAAGCGATGGGGCGGATCTCCGGCTGGGGCTGGAGCCTCGGATATCTGGGGGGCGTGCTGGTGCTCGGAATCTGTCTGTGGTGGATCACCAGCAGCCGCTTGCCAGCGGCCGACAGCGTGCCACCGACCCTGTTGATCACGGCGGCCGCATTCGTGCTTACGGCGCTGCCGACTTTCCTGCTGCTGCGCGAACGCGCCCGCCCGCAGCCGATCTCGGCACGCGGCTTGTGGCGCGATGTGGTGGGTCGTGTTGTCGCCGCGCTCGCTGGCAGCGCGGCGCTGCTTGACCTGCGTCGGTTCCTGGTCTGCATCGTCTGCTTCCAGGCAGGCGTGCAGACCGTGATCGCGATTGCCGCGATCTACACCACCCAGGCGCTGGGCTTCAGTGCGCAAGAAAGCATCGTGCTGATCCTGCTGGTGAATCTCACCGCCGCCGTGGGTGCCTTTGGTTTCGGAAGCCTGCAGGACCGGCTCGGCCACCGGCGCACATTGGCGTTAACCTTGATCGGATGGCTGCTCGCCATCGGCGTGTTCTGGGCCGCCGATAGCCGGCCTTGGGTCTGGGTGGGCGCAAATCTGGCTGGCCTGTGCCTAGGGGCCTCGCAATCCGCCGGCCGAGCCCTCGTCGGCTATCTCTGCCCGCGTGACCGCGAAGCCGAAATCTTTGGTCTGTGGGGTCTCGCCGTGAAGGTCGCCTCAATTCTCGGCCCGTTGAGCTACGGCGCCGTCAGCTGGCTGTCCGGCGGCGACCACCGACTAGCCCTGCTGACCACCGCCGGCGCCTTCGTTGCCGGCCTGCTGCTGTTGATGCGGGTGGATGTGGAGCGCGGACGCGCGGCTGCCGTGGGATAGGCGACGCTTGCATGAATGCGCCGACTGAGCGGGGACGCAAACGATCTCGGCAACCGCTTCTGCACGCGACTTTACTTGGAGCGCCACGTCCTTGCTGGCACGACCCTGCGGTAGCGCCAACGCGTCCAGGATGGCAGCAACTCGCATACAGCCACGCGTCCACCGGCACAACGCCATTCACCGCCGCGCCGGAAGCCCAACACGCAACTGGCGGAATGGGCGAGGTCAGGCCAACGCAAGCATTGGACGCCGATTCCGCCATCACATCCAGCGCCATTTCCCTCTGAGTGAGGATGAGACTGCAAAGCCTTATGCCAAATAAAAATCCGGGAACGTCGAAGTGAAGATTTCCCGCCGCAGTGACCAGCGTAGTCGCGCTGCACGTGATCCAGACCGCCCGCTCACCGCGGCTGTCGGTGATCGGCAAGGGTGTCGAGACCGGGCAGCAAGCAGCCATTCGGCATGGCAACGGCGCGCAGATGGCGCAAGGTTGGCTGTTCTCGAAAGCGCTGCCGATCAACGCCGGCTTGGATCTGCTGAATCCGTAAGCCGCTCCGGGGGCGATCGCTGAGGCGTAGCAGAGCCGATGCAGCCCGACGCTACCGACGGCAGTTTAATCCCCCAAAGGCGCAGGCTGAGGCGTGAAATTCATCATTGGCACCCACGTTCGCCGCTTTCTCCTGACCGATTTTTAGGTGTCTGGATACTTGGACCTCTAGCAAACATAGTCGACTAGCCAACGTGGCGGAGCTGAAGGGCTACATAAAGACTTGGAATGATGCGAAGGGCTTCGGGTTCGTGCGTCCGGCGGATGGAGGCACGGATGTATTCGCGCACATTTCGGCGATGCGTGGCGAGCGTCGCCCCAAGTTGGGCGATGAAGTTCTGTATGTGGTGAAAGATGACGACGATGGCCGACCGCGCGCCACGCACCTGAGGCTAGCCAGTGACATGACGCTGGACCACGCCTCAATCAGGATAAAGCCACGCATGCAGCGGTTGCGCACCCCGACCGACCGCCAAGCGAAAATCAGATTATCGGGTGCGCAAGCCAACGTCGGCGCGATGTCGATTCGGAATTGGCTGCTCAAACCAGCTGTTTTTCTAGCGCTTTGCGTCACAGTGCTGCTGGGCGGCGCAACACTTTGGCGGCAGGGAACAACATGGGTGCTTGCACTTTATGGCGCGGCTAGTCTCGTTAGCTTTTTCCAATATTGGCTGGACAAGCACAATGCTTTGAGCAAACAAAGTCGGATTTCGGAAGCGACCCTGCATGTGACCGAGGCGCTGGGCGGCTGGCCGGGAGCTTTGATTGCCCAGCAAGTCTTCCGTCACAAGACCCGCAAGGTTTCCTATCGGGTTGTCTTCTGGTTGATCGTTGTCGCTCACCAGACCTACTGGCTCTACAGCATGCGTGCCGGGTTTACACCCTACCTGCTTGGTGGTCGCTAGTAACCAGAAGGGTGCGTCTCGGACGCGCCGTCTGAGGTCGCACGATGTGGTGCGTCCGAGACGCACGCTACGCGCTGCGACTTTCGTTACGGCATTCGAAAAAATGGGGCTCGGCGCAATCGCAAGCCGCTGCAATGCAGCACCTTACTTTGCGGTAACTTTGTTGGCATCGCGATGCGGGCCATTGGGGGCGAGCATTGCGGGCACGGGCGTATGCCGTTGGAATGACTTTTCTTGGAAGGAGACCGCATGACCCGTTTGCCGATTGCTGACATCGCGGCTGGGCGGTTGACGCCGGCGCAGCTGGCGCACAACTTTGCTGACGTGGTGCCGCCTTTGCAGCGGCAGGCGGCATTGGTGGAGGCCAATCGCTGCTTTTTCTGCTACGACGCGCCTTGCATCAAGGCCTGCCCGACGGGCATCGATATTCCGCGATTCATTCGCCGCATTGCGACGGAGGATCAGCGCGGTGCGGCCGATCTGATTCTGTCGGCCAACATTCTGGGCGGCAGCTGCGCGCGGGTGTGTCCTACCGAGGTGTTGTGCGAGGGCGACTGCGTGCGCAACAAGGAGGGCGATACAGCCATTCAGATCGGCGCGTTGCAGCGTTATGCCACCGATTGGGTTTACCGCGATGGCGTGCAGTTGTTTGCGCGCAAGCCCGCCACCGGCAAGCGGGTGGCGATTGTGGGTGCCGGCCCGGCGGGCCTTGCCTGCGCGCATCACTTGGCGCGCGAAGGTCACCAGATCGATGTGTTCGACGCGCGGGCAAAAGCGGGTGGGCTCAACGAATACGGCATCGCCGCCTATAAGGTGCCTGACTTTGCACAAGCCGAGATCGAGTGGCTGCTGGGCATTGGTGGCATCACTTTGCATTTCGAACAGGCGCTGGGCAGCCAACTGTCGATTGCGCAGTTGAGTGCTGATTTTGATGCGGTGTTTCTAGGCGTGGGACTGGGCGCGGTGAATGCGTTGGGCGTGGAAGGTGACAGCCTGGATGGCGTGCGCAATGCGGTCGACTTTATCGCCGAGTTGCGCCAATGCGACGACTTGTCACGCTTGGCCATCGGCCGTCGGGTGGTGGTGATCGGTGGTGGCAATACGGCGGTCGATGCGGCAGTGCAAAGCCGGCGCATGGGTGCTGAGCAGGTCAGCCTGGTGTATCGACGCGGGCCGGGCTCGATGACGGCGACCGTGGCTGAGCAGGACTTCGCCAAAGCCGAGGGCGTAAACGTAATTCACTGGGCCAAGCCGCATCGGCTGTTGGCAGATGACGGCCAACTCACTGCCATCGAGTTTGAATACACCTGTGCCGACGCGGCGGGGCGATTGAAAAGCAGCGGCGAGTTTTTCAGCTTGCCTGCCGACAGCGTCTTGAAGGCCATCGGGCAGACCTTTGATGCCTCTGATTTGATAGCAAATTTAGATGCGGGCGATGGGCCGACGTTGCATCTGCGTGATGGCCGTATCAACGTCGATGAGGAATATCGAACGTCTCTGGCCGGCGTGTGGGCAGGCGGCGACTGCGTGCTAGGACACATGGATCTGACTGTGCAAGCCGTGGAAGACGGCAAGCGCGCGGCGGCGTCGATGCATTGTTACCTCAGCGCGAAGGAGCTCTGAGCATGGCTAATCTGCATTGCAATTTTGTTGGCATCCAATCGCCCAATCCATTCTGGCTGGCGTCGGCTCCGCCCACGGACAAGGCTTACAACGTCAATCGTGCCTTCGAGGCCGGTTGGGGTGGCGTAGTGTGGAAGACCTTGGGGATGGATCCGCCGGTGGTCAATGTCAGCTCGCGCTATGGCGCGGTGACCTTGAAAGGCCAGCGCATCGCCGGGCTCAACAATATTGAATTGATCACCGACCGGCCGCTGGCGGTCAATCTGGCCGAGATCGCGCAGGTCAAACGCGACTGGCCGGAGCGGGCGATGATCGTCTCCTTGATGGTGCCCTGCGATGAGCAGTCGTGGAAAGACATCCTGGTGATGGTCGAGGACACCGGCGCGGATGCGGTGGAGCTCAACTTCGGTTGCCCGCACGGCATGTCGGAGCGCGGCATGGGCTCGGCGGTGGGGCAAGTACCCGAATACGTCGAGATGGTGACGCGCTGGGTGAAGCAGCACTCGCGTCTGCCATGCATCGTCAAGCTCACGCCCAACATCACCGACATTCGATCAACCGCACGCGCAGCGTTCCGCGGTGGTGCGGATGCGGTGTCGTTGATCAACACCATCAACTCGATAGTGAGTGTGGATCTGGATCTGATGGCGCCGACGCCAACCGTCGACGGCAAAGGCACTCACGGCGGCTATTGCGGCCCCGCAGTGAAGCCCATCGCGCTCAACATGGTGGCCGAGATCGCCCGCGATGCGGAGACGTACCGCAAGCCTATTTCCGGCATTGGCGGCATCGGCAATTGGCGCGATGCGGCCGAGTTTCTGGCGCTGGGTGCGGGCTCGGTGCAGGTCTGCACGGCGGCCATGCACTACGGTTTTCGCATCGTCGACGACATGATCGCAGGCTTGTCGAACTGGATGGACAGCAAGGGCTACGCCAGTCTCGATGACGTGGTGGGCAAGGCGATCCCGAACGTCACCGACTGGCAGTTCCTCAATCTCAACTACGACATCAAGGCGCGCATCAACCAGGACAAGTGCATTCAATGCGGGCTCTGCCACATCGCCTGCGAAGACACCGCGCATCAGGCGATCACGGCGGTCAAGGACGGCATGCGCTTTTTCGAGGTCGTCGATGCCGAGTGCGTGGGCTGCAATCTGTGCATGCACGTGTGCCCGGTGGAAGACTGCATCAGCATGCTGCGGGTTGACGACGGCAGCTTTGGTAACTGGACCACGCATCCGAATAATCCGATGCGCAAGGTACCTGCATGACCAGCATCCGCGGCCGACCCGAGTTTTCGTTCGGCGGCGAGCCTGAGATCAACCAGGGCGCGCTTTACAACGCCGACTTGGCACCGACCACCGCTTGGCAGCGCACGTGGACCTGGTACCACTTCGCGGCGCTGTGGATTGGCATGGTGATGTGCATTCCGTCCTACACCTTGGCAGCCGGTTTGATCGATCAAGGCATGTCGCCTTGGCAAGCAGTAAACACGGTGCTGCTGGGCAATCTGATCGTGCTGGTACCGATGCTATTGATCGGTCACGCGGGCGCCAAATACGGCATTCCCTACGCGGTGCTGGTGCGCTCTTCGTTTGGCACGCAAGGTGCCAAATTGCCGGCGATGCTGCGCGCTATCGTTGCCTGCGGCTGGTACGGCATCCAGACTTGGTTTGGCGGGCTGGCCATCTACACCTTGCTCAACATCATCAGCGGCAATGCGCTGCGCGGAGAAGACTTGCCGTGGCTGGGGATCAACCCAGCGCAACTGGCGTGCTTCGTGGCGTTCTGGTTGCTGCAATTGTATTTCGTGGTGCGTGGCACCGAATCCATTCGCTGGCTGGAGACCGTCTCGGCACCGATCAAGCTGGTCATTTGCGTGTTGCTGGTGGGCTGGGCGCTCAGTCACACCAACGGCTTTGACGCGATCATGAGCACGCCTTCGCAGTTCGAGCCGGGCGGCAAGAAGGCTGGCTTGTTCTGGGCGACCTTCTGGCCATCGCTGACAGCAATGGTCGGTTTCTGGGCGACCCTGGCCTTGAACATTCCTGACTTCACGCGGTTTGCGCGTTCGCAACGCGATCAGCTGGTCGGCCAAGTGATTGGCCTGCCCTTGCCGATGGCCGCGCTGGCGTTGATGTCGGTCATCGTCACCGCCGCTACCGTGGTGATCTATGGCCAAGCGATCTGGGACCCGGTCGACCTAGCCGGTCGCTTCACCGGTGTCGTCGTCGGCCTCGCGCTGTTGTTTCTGACCTTGGACACGATGTGCTGCAACCTCGCCGCCAACCTGGTCGGCCCCGCCTATGATTTCGCCAGCTTGTCGCCCAAGCGGATTTCATATCGGCTGGGCGGCCTGATCACCGCAGGCATCGCCTTGCTGGCCATGCCGTGGAAGATTCTGGCGAGCACCGATGGCTACATCTTCACTTGGTTGATCGGCTACTCCGCGCTGCTCGGCCCGGTTGCCGGAATCATGCTGGTCGACTATTACTTGCTGCGCCGCACACGCCTAAACGTCAAACAGCTGTTCGAGGAGGTGGGCGAGTACAGCTACCGCAACGGCTGGAATCCGGCCGCAATCATCGCCTTGGTGCTGGGCGTACTGCCGAACTTGCCGGGATTTCTCAAAGCGGCGGGCTTTGTTGAATCCGTGCCGGGCGTGTTCGGCGTCATCTACACCTACGCATGGTTTGTTGGGCTGGGGTTGGCGGGCGGCGTTTACTTCCTGCTAATGAAGGGTCGGCCGACTTCCGCGTTGTAACGGAATTGCGAGCGGCGCCCGATGCAGGCGAAACTGTCGACTCACTCACCAATACAAAAGTCGATGCGAAAACTGATTGGCTATCTGCTCTGCTTGCTGTTGCTTAGCGCCTCCGTCGTGCAGGCGCAAATTCCACCACCTCCACAAGGGGTGAGCTTTACTGACCTCGACCCCACCGCCCACGTGTTTTTTCGCCGTGTGGGTAGCGAATTTGGACGCCGTCAGCTGGATCGTCACATCGAGCGCAATCCGCAAGATCCGCGTGGCTGGTCCGCGCGCGCCTTTGCGAAAGCGCTTACGGGCGACGAGGCAGCAGCCGTCACCGACCTCGAACGCGCGAACTCCCTGATTGCAGGTGACTCAGTCCGCCGGCGTGAAGTGCTGTGGTCAACCGGTTGGATTCAGCTCACTCTCGGCCACCACGACTCTGCCGCCGACGCATGGGTCACCGCAGTCAAGTTGCATCGCGGCAAGCCCTACTGGGTACCCTACAGTTTTTCCGCGCTGGCGGAGTTGGCCGGACAGCGCGACATCGCGCTGGCTTGGTACGCGGTGGCCGCTGACGACGCCCCGCGCAGGTGGGGAGGCCGGCGAGCGATGACCAATATGACCCGCCATTGGCAAGCACGCGAGCGCGACGCTATTCGGCGGGTCTACGAGGCGTGGGCGGCCAGTAACCGTCCGTAAGGCGGGGCGAATCGGTGCTTATCTGTCCTGGTGCCGCAATGAGCTTGCTCAGCCGAGAGGAGTCAACAGCATCGTCGGCGGTGCTTGCACTAAGTAATGATCGACCAGCAAGAACGCGAACAACGCCATCAGATAGATGATCGAATAGTTGAACACTTCCATTGCGAAGCGCTCGCCGGGTGGATTGAGCAGGCGCACGGCGTAGTAAAGAAAGCCGACGCCCAGCACTGCTGCGCCGCCCAGATAGAACAACCCGCTCATGCCTGTCAGCCAAGGCAGCAGCGTGACGACGCAAAGCAGCACGGTATAAAACAACACGTGCCAGCGCGTGTATTCGACACCATAGACAACGGGGAGCATGGGGATCATCGCGCGGGCGTAATCGTCGCGTCGATAGATGGCCAGCGCCCAGAAATGAGGCGGCGTCCAGACAAAAATGATCAACACCAGCAACAAGGCGTGTGGATGCAGATGACCGGTCACTGCGACCCAACCCAGCGCTGGCGGCGCGGCGCCTGCAAGCCCGCCGATGACGATGTTCTGCGGCGTCGCGCGCTTGAGATAGCCGGTATAGACGATGGCGTAACCGATCAGCGAGGCGAACGTGAGCAGCGCGGCAAGCATGTTGACCAGCAGGCTCAGCATCAGCATCGACGCCACGCCCAAGGTGATCGCAAACAGCAGCACTTGCTTGGAGGAAAGCGCGCCCGTTGGCAGTGGCCGATTCGCGGTTCGCACCATCACCGCGTCGATGCGTTGATCGATCAAATGGTTGATCGCTGCAGCGGATGCGGCGGCCAACCAGATGCCGAGACTGCCAAAAATCAATGCCGACCAAGGCGGCATGCCGGGTACCGCGAGAAACATGCCAATGACGGCGGTGAACACGATCAAAGCGACCACGCGTGGCTTGGTCAGTGACCAGTAAGAAGTTAGTGCTGAGGGCATGGTTGGATTGGGTCTGGCAACTCGAAACGGCGACTGGATTGTGCGCCGTGCGCTATTGTCCTAGATCGAAGACCTCAACCGGGCCAGCAAACTGACCAAGGTGGCGAGCAAGACCACAGCGCCAGCGGTATGCAAGGTTGCTACCCACAGCGGTAAACCGAACACCACGTTGCTGATGCCAAGCACTACTTGCGCAGTGGTGGCCGCCAATAGCAACCAAGCCCAGCCAGCCAATCCGGGTGCTTTCAGCAGCCGCCATGCGAGAGCGCACAGGTAAGCGGCGACCAGTACGGCAAACAGGCGATGGACGAGGTGAATGGCGCTGCGTGCGGCGCTATCGAGCACGCCGCCCTCATAGTCAACGCCAATACCTCGCCACATAACGAAGCCTTCGCTAAAGTCAGTGGTTGGCCACCACTGGCCCAAGCAGGTCGGGAAATCGGTGCCGCAGGCAAGGGCCGCGTAATTGGCAGACACCCAGCCGCCTAATGCAATTTGCACCGCCAGCAAGCCGAGCCCAAGCCATGCCCAACCCCTGAGCGCCAGCGAATGGGCGCTGAGAAGCCGGGCCTCCGGCGTGCTGCGCCATGCCATCCACAGCAGCAGCGAGAGCGTGGTCAAACCGCCTAGCAAGTGCGCCATGACGACGACGGGCTTCAACAGCCAGGTCACCGTCCACATGCCGAGCATGGCTTGAATGATGATGACGGCCAGGGTTGTTGCGCTGATGCGGGAGAGGTCACGGTCATCCCATCGCACGGCGGCGACAAGCAGCAAGGTTAGACCTGAACCGGCTAATCCGAACGCAAACAGATAATGGGTAGCGATGTAGGCTGGAATCGAGGCGGCCACCAAGGCACTGGCGGACATTACGGTGAGCAACCCGGCGCGTCGATGGCGCGCTGCCAGCAGAGCAAGACTGAGGACCAACACGCCCAGCAGTGCCGCGATGTGGCGGTGGAACTGTTCTCGCCAGGTCTTGTGCGATTCGACCATGCGCTCTGGAAAGGCGACGTTGGCAGCCGCCACATCGGCGGTTGCAGTCGGCCAAGTGGCTTTGCCGTAACAGGTTGGCCAGTCCGGACAAGAGAGGCCGGCGTTCGATAGTCGAACGAAAGCTCCGAACAGGATGACGCACACGGCGAGGCCTACGGCGAGCCAAGCGATGCGATGGAAATAAGGGTGTGGCGAAGTCATGATTTTCGAATGCAGAAGTCTATTTGATGAGCCTGGACAGGTCGCGGCGCAGGCCATTGGGATCAAAGCCCTCGCGGTAACGCATCACCAGGTAGCCGTGCGGGTCGACCAACCAGACTTGCGGCATGGTTGTCGGCGCTTGCGCGAGCGGCGCGGGCAGTTCACCTTCAAGTTGCAACGATGGAAACGAAGCAGCAAGCACTGGCGAAGCGGTGTCTTCGGAGGCACCCACCACGGCAAACGGGTGCAGTTTCTCGACGTGGCGCCCCAGCGCTTGGCGCACGTTGGGCAGTACAGCGGTGGCAGCAAGGCACGCTGCTTCGCAGGGTTTCGGCAGCTGCAACAACAGCGTCCAATGGCGCTCGCTATTTACCCATGGCCATGGGAGTGCATCCGTCTGCCGCGCAGTGACCGCCTGCATGCTCAACGGCGGTGCCAGCAACTCGCCGAAGTTGCGCGTATTGGATGGCTGCCAGCCACCAAAGCGCATTACCACAGCTGCCAGAAACGGCGTCAGGAACAACAATGCAATCAGCAGCAATTTTTGTTGCGAACGAGCGTTGGCCGTCACTTTCGTTGGGTCCGAAGCAGGAATATCAAATAGATCACCACCACCGTGATGGCAAAGCCAAACCATTGCGCGGCATAGCCGTAATGGGAGTCGGCGGGCAGTGTATTAGGTAAGGCGTCGAGGTCGCGCGTATAACCAATCGGCATTGCAGGATCGAGGCGCAGCAAGCCGGCATAAGGCGCATTACCGACGACGGCGGCCACTTCGTCAGCATCAAGGTAGGTCAGCAGGAGCTGGGTTGGGACGGGTGTCGGCCACGGATTCCGCATCAGTCGCAGACCCTGCCCCGGCAAAGGCACCAGCAGGCCACTTGCATGAAGGGTCGAAGGCGGCAGTTCCAACACAGGCAATTGCCGATCCGGCGGCATCGGCAACCAGCCGAAATCGACCAGAACCGGCACCTGCTCGGCACTTTCGTAGATCGCGATGGCGCGAATTCCTACCTGCGATTGCCGCCGCGCGTTGTCGAGCAATAACCAGGGCGCGTTGGCACGCAATCTGAGTGAGCCCGTCACCGGACGCGGCAGCACGGCGGCGGTGCTTAACGCCACCTCGATGGGCATGGGCGCGGACTGCAACGCGCTGGCAAAGTCGGCCAGGAAGGCGGCCTTGGCGACGCCGCGCTGATACTGCCAGATGCCCGCAGCTGAGAACGCGCCGCAGGCAAGCAGCGTCAGCAGCAGCCAGTGCAGCGGCAATCGCCTCAATCCGACAGACCTTTTTTAGCGCGGGAGTCCTTGACCGCCACGCTCTTGACGAGACTGTGACGCGAGCTAGCGAGCAACTTGCCATACTGCGGCACGTTGATTCGCGCGAGCCCCGCCATGCTGCAAAAACTCATCATCATCGCCTTCCTCGCGATCATCGTTTACAACCTGGGAGCAGGCTTGTTTTACATGCTCACCGACAAAGGCGGCAGTGATCGCACGGTGAATGCGCTGACCCGACGGATTGCACTGTCGGTCGGGCTGATTCTGCTGGTGATATTGGGAATGGCGACCGGGGTCATCGTGCCCCACGGCGTGGGGCAATGAATCGCTGACGCTCGCCTCGCCGAAGGGAGTTGGTTCTCGCGTCTGTGGGCGCGGGTCCTCAGAGCGAGCTTCTGAGCGTGCCCGCCAGCGTCTATTTCATAGCACGTAGACGAACAGAAACAGCCCCAGCCACACCACGTCGACAAAGTGCCAGTACCACGCCACCGCTTCAAAACCGAAGTGGTGATCCTTGCTGAAATGGCCCTTGGCGCAACGAAACCAGATGACCGTCAACATGATCACGCCGAGCGTCACGTGCATGCCGTGGAAACCGGTCAGCATGAAGAAGGTCGACCCGTAAATGCCCGACCCCAAAGTCAGATTCAGATCTTTGTAAGCGTGGATGTATTCCTCTGCCTGGTAAAACAGAAACAGCGCACCCAGCAGGATCGTTGCAGCCAGCCAGAACAACAGCGACGCGCGTTTACCTGCACGCAAGGCGTGATGAGCAATGGTGATGGTGACGCCTGAGCTCAGCAGCAACAGGGTGTTCAGCAGCGGCAGATCCCACGCCGGAATGGTTTTGAAATCTCCACCTAGCTCGGCAGGGCCATTGGTGGGCCATGCGGCATCAAACCCTGACCACAGCAAGCTGTGAGTCTGCATGCCATCGCCGTCACCACCCAGCCAGGGAACTGCAAACATGCGGGCGTAGAACAGCGCGCCAAAAAATGCCGCGAAGAACATCACTTCGGAAAATATGAACCAGATCATTCCCATACGGAATGACACGTCGACTTGACTGTTGTACATGCCCCGGACAGATTCGCCGATGACATTGCCGAACCAACCAAACAGCATGTAGATGAGGATGGCCGCACCAAGCCAACTCACCGGGAAACCCCAGCTGTTGCCATTCATCCCGTTGGCGACACCAAACAACATGGTGAACATACCAACCGAGCCCACCAGCGGCCAGTGGCTGCTGTGCGGTACGTAGTAGATGTTGGCGTCGTGGCTGGCTGCGGCCATGGCAATTCCCATTGAAGCGCGGTGGCGGTGGTGTCGCAAAAATATGGAAGAAATATACGCCGTCTACGACTAATGTTGAGTAGCGACCAGCCTCGCTGTGGCCAAGTCGTTATTGTAGAACGTGTAAGACAGCGTGAGCGTCTGCACGTTGGCTGGAAGAGTGGGATCAACTACAAACCGCACTGGCATTTCGCGCTCTTCTCCAGCGCCGAGCAGCTGTTCGGTGAAGCAAAAGCACTCGGTCTTGTTGAAATAAATCGAAGCCGAACTGGGTGCCACTGACGGCACCGCCTGGCCGATGATCGCGCCACTCGAGTCATTGCGGGCAACAAACATTGCCTCATTCACCTCGCCGGGATGCACCCGCATGGACACCTTGCTGGCGTGAAAGCTCCACGGCAGTTTGGAGTTGACGGTGGTGTCGAACTCGACCGTGACCAGGCGGCTCAGGTCGACCTTGATGCTGGCCGCTTGCGCCGAATCAATCGGCGACCCGTCGAGCTTGATCCCGAACACCTGCTCACAGGCGATGCGGTACATCGGCACCAAGGCAAATGCAAAGCCAAACGCAGCGAGGCAGGTCCACATCGCTCGCCGCAACACGCGTCGGTGATCGGAAGGCCGCGGATCGAGGGAATCACTCATAGTTTCGCGCTCAACGTCCCAATACGGCAGACAGGATAAAAGCAAGATAGATCGACACTGCGATAACTCCGAACGTTATGGCGGTTCGACGCGCGCTGGTGCGGCGCGAGTCGTTAGTTGAGCTAGCCATGTTTTCGCCTTGCCTCAGCCAACTGTCAGTGGGTGATGTCGCCATGCGCCAGCACGCGATCATCGATCACTGGCGGCACCGTGAATGTGTGATGCGGAGCGGGTGATGGCACGGTCCACTCCAAGCCTTTGGCTCCTTCCCAAACACCCGCAGTCGCCGCAACACCGCTGCGCATTGCCTTGAATACGATGTAGGCAAACAGCAGCTGCGACAGCCCAAAACCGAATCCGCCAATCGATGACCACATATTGAAATCAGCGAACGCAACGTTGTAGTCAGGAATACGTCGCGGCATGCCAGCCAGACCCAGAAAGTGCTGCGGGAAGAACAACAAATTGACGAAGATCGTGCTCAGCCAGAAGTGCCACTTGCCGAGCGTCTCGTTGTACATGTAACCGGTCCATTTCGGCAGCCAGTAATACACGCCAGCCATGATCGCAAAGATCGCGCCCGTCACCAGTACGTAGTGGAAGTGGGCGACCACAAAGTAGGTGTCGTGGTACTGGAAATCGGCCGGCACGATGGCCAGCATCAGGCCGGAGAATCCGCCAATCGAGAACATGATGACGAAGCCGATGGCGAACAGCATCGGCGTTTCAAAGCTCATTGAGCTCTTCCACATCGTGCTGACCCAGTTGAACACTTTCACCCCGGTGGGGATGCCAATCAGCATCGTCGCGTACATGAAGTACAGCTTGCCGCCCAGCGGCATGCCCACAGTGAACATGTGGTGCGCCCACACGATGAAACTCAAGAAGGCGATGGAGGCGGTGGCGTAGACCATCGCCTGATAGCCAAACAACGGCTTACGGGAGAAGGTTGGAATGATCTCGGAAACGATGCCGAAGGCCGGCAAGATCATGATGTAGACCTCGGGATGACCGAAGAACCAGAAGATGTGCTGGAACAGCACCGGGTCGCCACCGCCAGCGGCATTAAAGAAGCTGGTGGCAAAGAACTTGTCGGTCAGCAGCATGGTCACCGCACCGGCAAGCACTGGCATCACCGCGATGAGCAGGAAGGCGGTGATAAGCCAGGTCCAGACAAAAATCGGCATCTTCAGCAGATCCATGCCCGGCGCGCGCATGTTGAGAATGGTGGCGATGATGTTGATCGCGCCCATGATCGAGCTGATGCCCATCATGTGGATAGCGAAAATCACGAACACGACGTTGCTGCCGCCCTGCAGGGAGAGTGGCGGATACAGCGTCCAGCCGCCGGCCGGCCCGCCGCTGGGCATGAACAGCGTCAGCAGCAGCATGGTGAAGGCGAACGGCAGGATCCAGAATGACCAGTTGTTCATTCTGGGAAGGGCCA
>JBBQQV010000019.1:0-15486 GCA_038215505.1 Lysobacterales bacterium | reverse complement strand
TCCCAAACACAAAGAGCTCGGCGGCGTAAAGGCGTATGCCTCGGTGGACGCGCTGCCCGCGGCACCTGAACTCGCCATCCTGTGCACGCCGGCGACCACGGTGGTATCCCTGATCACCGAGCTCGGCGCGTGCGGCACCCGCGCGGCCATCGTGCTCACCGCCGGACTCGACGCTACGCAGAAACAGGCCATGCTCGACGCGGCGCGGGTGCACACCCTTCGCATCCTCGGCCCCAACTGCATTGGCATGCTGGTGCCGCACCTCGGCCTCAACGCCAGCTTCGCGCACACCGGCGCGCTACCCGGCGAGTTGGCCTTTGTGTCGCAGTCGGGCGCGCTGGTCACCGCCATGCTCGACTTGGCCAGCTCGCGCGGCATCGGCTTCTCGCATTTTGTCTCACTCGGTGAACGTGCCGATGTTGACTTCGGCGACATGCTCGACTTCCTAGGCAGCGATCCAAAAACGCGCGCCATCCTGCTCTACATTGAAAGCATCCAGGAGCCACGCAAGTTCATGTCGGCCGCGCGCGCGGCGGCGCGTAACAAGCCGGTGATCGTGGTCAAGGCGGGGCGCTCGGTCGCTGGACAGCAGGCTGCCAGCTCGCATTCCGGCGCACTTGCGGGCTCCGACGCGGTGTTCGACGCAGCCATCGCGCGCGCCGGCATGCTGCGCGTGAAAACGTTGCAGGACCTGTTTCTCGCGGCGGAGACGCTGTCGCGTTTCCAAGGCAACCGCGCCGAGCGCCTGATCGTGCTCACCAACGGCGGCGGTGCCGGCGTGATGGCAGCCGATGCCGCCGCCTCTGCAGGCGTGCCGCTGGCAGCGCTCGCCGACGACGTGCGCGCGCAGCTCGACGCGGCGCTGCCCGCCAGCTGGTCGCACGCCAACCCGGTGGACATCATTGGCGACGCCCCGGCCACGCGATATGTGCAGGCGCTCGAGGCGCTCGTCCAGGACACCGAAAGTGCGGTGCTGTTCATCCACGCACCCACCGCCATCGTACCCAGCCTCAACATTGCGCAAGCGCTGCTGCCGCTTGCCAGCGCATCGCCCAAGCGGGTGCTCGGCTGCTGGCTCGGTGACGATGCCGTCGCTGAGGCGCGCGAGCTGTTTCGCGACCACGGCGTGCCCGACTTCAACACGCCCGAAGACGCGGTGCGCGCGTTTTCGCTGCTGCGCACCTACCGCGCGCACCAGGCTGAGCTGCTGCAGACGCCACCCGCGCGAAGCGCGACCCAGACCGCCGACCTGCCGCGCATCCGCGCCATTGTGGAAGGGGTGTTGAGCAGCGGGCGTGAGTTGCTCACTGAACCCGAAGCCAAAGACCTCTTGGCCGCTGCCGGCCTGCCCGTGGTGGCCACGCGCGCGGTCGGGCCGGTGGCGCAAGAAGCGCAGGCGGCTGCAGATGCGTTGGGCTACCCAGTGGCACTGAAAATCCTGTCGTTCGACATTTCGCACAAGTCCGACGTGGGCGGCGTGCGCCTGAACCTTGGCAGCGCGGCCGAAGTGGGCGAAGCCTGCGCCAGCATGCTGGCGCGCGTGCGCGAGCAGCGGCCCGACGCGAAAGTGGAAGGCTTCACCGTGCAAACCATGGTGCGCAAGAAACACGCACACGAACTCATCATCGGCACCAGCGTGGACCCGCTGTTCGGCCCGGTAATTCTGTTCGGTCAGGGGGGTGTGGCGGTCGAAGTGCTGGCCGACACCGCGCTCGCGCTGCCGCCGCTCAATACCCAACTGGCGCTGGCGCAGATCGCGCGCACCCGCGTGGCCCGGCTGTTGCGCGGTTACCGCGACGAGCCGGCAGGCGATATCGACGCCATCGCTCAAGCGCTGGTCAGCGTGTCACAACTGCTGGTCGACGTGCCCGAACTCGCCGAGCTGGACATTAATCCGCTGCTCGCCAACCACGAGGGCGTCGTCGCCCTGGACGCGCGGGTGCGCGTCTCGGCCAGCCGCCCGGCCGGCGCCAAGCACTTCGCTATCCAGCCCTATCCGCAAGAACTGGTGGAGACTTGGGAGTGGCAAGGCCAACCCGTCACGCTGCGCCCGATCCGCCCGGAAGACGAGCCACAACACCTTGCGTTCCTCGAAAAACTGGACCCGGAGGACATCCGCCTGCGCGTGTTCTACAGCCGCCGCCGGATTGAACACAGCGAGCTGGCACGGCTGACCCAGATCGACTACGCACGCGAGATGGCTTTCATAGCCACGCGCAGCGGTCCAGATGGCGTGGAAGAAACCTTGGGTGCAGTGCGCGTGGCGGTCGACCCGGACAACGTCACCGCCGAGTTCGGCGTCATCGTGCGATCCGACCTAAAGGGCAGCGGACTCGGACACAGGCTCATGAGAAAGATGATCGACTACCTGCGCGCGCGCGGCACCTGCCGGATGGTGGGCACGGTGCTGCGTATCAACCGCGGCATGTTGGAACTTGCACGATCGCTGGGCTTCCGGGAGACCACCAACCCCAGCGATCCCGACGACCACGAAACCCGGTTCGTCGCGCTGGACCTGCAATCCGCGGCGCCGCCACCTTCGGCGTCGAGGGTGGTGCCGGTGCACGGCAGTTGAAAGTACTCCATCTGCTAGCGGCAGCGGCCGCGGCCGCGGCAAACGCCGATGAAATCGCGGAGCGCTCGCGCGAAGAGGTGGCGCAATAAGACCACCTGAGTCAGGGGTGCTTTCAACGTTTTTTCGCATTGGCGGTGGCAGACTAGGCCGAATCTCATCCGGCCCTCCCTACTCACATGACCCCTCCCGCTTACGTGCCGCCGAACATCTGGATCCCGCCTGCTGCCAATGGCGGCAAGTTCGCCAACATCAACCGGCCGACTGCAGGCGCGACGTATGACAAGGCGCTGCCGCTTGGCCGCCATCCGCTGCAGCTCTACTCGCTGGCCACGCCCAACGGCGTCAAGGTCACGCTAATGCTCGAGGAGCTGCTGGCGCTTGGCCATGGCGGCGCCGAGTACGACGCTTGGCTGATCAACATCCAGGAGGGCGAACAGTTCAGCAGCGGTTTCGTGGCGGTCAATCCGAATTCGAAGATTCCGGCACTGCTTGACCGCAGCGGCGCCACGCCGATACGGGTATTCGAGTCGGGCGCGATTCTGCTTTATCTGGCGGAAAAGTTCGGCGCGTTGCTGCCCAGCGCTCCGGCAGCACGTGCCGAGTGCCTGTCTTGGCTGTTCTGGCAGATGGGCAGCGGTCCCTCTCTCGGCGGCGGCTTCGGTCATTTTTATGCCTACGCGCCGAGCAAGATGGAGTATCCGATTGATCGTTTCGCGATGGAGGTCAAGCGCCAGCTCGATGTGCTGAACCAGCGGCTGGCTGTGTTTGCCTTCGTTGCCGGCGATGACTACAGCATCGCCGATATCGCCATATGGCCTTGGTACGGCGCGCTGGTGCGGGGCGTTCTCTACGATGCCGCCGAGTTCCTGCAGGTGCAGGACTACACCCACGTCGTCGCCTGGGCTGAACGCATTGCGCAGCGTCCGGCCGCGCAGCGCGGCCCCATGGTCAACCGCAGCTGGGGCGAGCCAGAAACGCAGCTTCGCGAACGTCACGATGCCGGCGATTTCGAGAACCGGACACAAGACAAACTCGTACCGGAGACGACATGATCACTCTTTACGACTGTGCCACGGCTCCCAGCCCGCGCCGCGCGCGCATTGTCCTTGCCGAGAAGAACATTCCGCACGAAACCGTGCAGGTGAACCTGCGCTCAGGCGAGCACATGGGCGACGCTTTTCGCGCGATCAATCCACAGTGCACGGTGCCGGCACTGCGACTAGACAGCGGCGAACTGCTGACCGACAACGCCGGCATCGCGGCTTGGGCCGAGGCGAGCGTTCCTGAGCCGCCGTTGATGGGCCGCTCGCCGATTGAGAAAGCCGAGATCGCCAGCTGGCAGTCGCGCATCGAGTTCGAAGGTCTGTACGCCATTGCCGAAGCGTTACGCAACGCCAATCCTGCGATGGCCAGCCGCGCCCTGCCCGGCCCGATCAACTACGAGCAGATTCCGGCGCTCGCCGAACGCGGCCAAGTCCGGGTACAGCATTTCTTCGAGACCCTGGATCAGCGACTGGCCGACCGTGACTTCATCGCCGGCGACGGCTTCAGCATCGCCGACATCACCGCGATCATCTGCGTCGACTTTGCGCGGGTAATCAAACAGCGACCTGCTGAGCGCCACGCGAATCTGCTGCGCTGGCACGCCGCGCTGTCACTACGTCCATCGATGGCGCTTTAGCTCGTCGGCGGCAAGATCACTGAACATCAACCGCAAGCTGTGGCGTGGGCATTGAGTAGGGCGCAGCGCCACTTGTCTGCAGCCCTAAGGCGAGTTGCGCGAGCCCCTGTTGCGGAAAGTGAGCTTGCCACCACTGTTGACACCGCTCTTGGCATCCCAGGTTGAATAGGCATGGGCGGATTCGATACCCATGACGCCCAATCCACCGATCAGATGGGATTCAAACCTCTGTGACCGTGTGCGGTCCCGCTACTTCACGCCTGCCAGGGCCACTGAAGCGTGCCCTTCCAGCTTCTGGGCGTCAGCACGCAGCTCGCTCAGGGTCACGGTTTCCCGCCGCATCAGCAGCACGGCCAGCGCGTCGATGGTTGAGCCACTGGCACGCAGTTCGGTATCCAACGCGGCGAATAGCGCCACTGCTTTGCGGGTACGGTCCCGCTCAGAGTTGGTCGCACGCAGCTCATCAACCTTCTCGCCGGACCGGATTGCGGCCTTGATCGACGTGCCGAATCGGTCTTCGGAAATCAGCACCGCGCGACGGCCAATCTCGAGCGAGTAGCACTCGGCCAAGCCTTGTACTTCGGTTAGCTAGTCGCGACCTGTAGCGCCGAAGCCACGTCAGGAAACGGGCAATTCTTCAAGCAGTCGCGCTGGAAGCAGGCTCGCGATCATTGTCTGCCAGTGTTCTGTGAATGGCGGTCGCTGCGATCACTGCATGGGCGACGCCAACGCTCATCTGGTTGAGTGCATTGACCATGTCGCCGGCTGCGTACAACCCGCGGACCGAGGTCTGCTGATCGGCGTCGATAACAAGATCACCATCGGCATCGCAGCTCGCCCCCAGTGCTGTTGCCAGCTCAGCACGGACGTCGCAGCCAATCATTGGATAGACCGCATCCACCCAGATCGTCTCGCCGTCGACCAGGCGCAGGCCAACCTTATCCTTACCTTCGCTGATGGCTTCGATGACAGGCGCATCGATGATGCGAATGCCGCGCTGAGTCAAGCGCTCGCTTTGCCCTCTTGACAGGGCTGGCTCTCCCGGCTGTATGCATAGCGTCAACTGCGCCGTGTACGTGCGCAGGAACTCAGCGTGACCCGCGCCCGACTGGGCCGGCGCAAGCAATGCCAAGGATTGGTCGCTGAATTCGTAGGCGTCGCAGATGGGACACCAATCGCATCTGCGTGCTGGGAATTTGCTGAAGCCCTGGGATCGCGGGAATGCGATCAACCACGCCCGTGGCCAGCAGAATCTTCGATGCGAGCACCGAAGTCGCCCCGATCTTGGCAACAAATGCTTGGCCTTCTTGCTCAAGGATCGAGACGGTGCCCGGCATGACTTGGCAGTCGCAATTCGCCAATTGGGTGACAACGCAGATGCGGGATCCCAGCAGCGCGCAGCTGGCAAGGTGGATCGCGTCGAGCGACTTGATATGAGACTTGATCGCTGCTGCGAAGCGCAGGATGGCGTCATCGATGCTTGCCAGATTGATCCTGTCCAGCACAGCGCGAGCCATCGAAACGTCCAGGCCCTCCCGGCGCAGCACCCTTGTCAGCTCGAGATGCAACAGCGTGGACGAAAAGACCTCATCGCCAGCCTCGATGGCCGAATCAAGCCAGTCGCGCGCCCGCAAGTCCCCGCTAGGAAGCAACGCATGCAGCGCAACCGAGGCATCGATATACCAGCGCATCAGCGGTCGCCGCGCGACTCAACAAAAAGCTCGTCCACCCGCGCAGGGGAGTAACGCGCGTCGGCGGCCACAGGCCACAGAGCAGGCTTGGCCTTGGCGGGCGCAATGCGTCCTTCCGCGCGTTGCCGGGCGATTGGGTCAGCGGTACTCTCCACTGCTTCAATCCGCCACCGTGCGACTCCGCGTTCGCTAACGATGATGGGCTGCCCAACCGATACCGCATCGAGAACATGAGCGGCCTGCTGATTCAGTTCGCGCTTGCTGACCGTCTTCATATTTCCACCGCACTCCATTTGTCTGTCATTGCGGTGCCGGAAATGAGCGGCGAACGTGGCCGCCCTGGCCTCAAACGTGCGCGTCGAATACCTAGTCGAGGGTGTCCGGGATTTGTGTGTGGGGTCCTCGGTTATCGGTAGAAGCCGGTCTGACGCGTAGAGTTCTTGCTGGCGCATGGATGTCCACGCTCCTTTCCGGATGTCCACGTTCCGTATCCAGGTTCCTTGGTCCTTCCGACGTATTGAACAGGCGCGCAAAGCGCAGCGCGGTGTCTGCGGTGATGCCACAGCGCTCACGCACGATGTCATTCACCCGGCTCGGCGTGACGTTGATGGCGCGTGCCACCGCGTTGCTCGACAACGCCAGTGGCTGCATGAACTCCGCACGCAGAATCTTACCTAGATGGATGGGGGAGCAGCGTCTTGGCCATGGTTGTTGCCTCTGTGGTAGTCAACGATTTAAGGATCGGAAATCCAAAGCACTTTGCGTCCTGAAGCCTAAACGCGGGCTGGCCAGACGCACGCTTGGAACGATGGCCGAGGACCGATTCACACTTGTGCTGGGCGTGGGGCGAAACTCGACAACAGGAGGGAGGAACCGCTCGGTTAGACGTAGATCCGGAGGCACGCGGAAGGCTGCTCGACCACCTCGAAGGTCGAACCCCGCTTCCCGCGCTTGGCGATGACCCGTTCGGCGATGAACCGGAGCATATCGAGGCGCCCGGCCAGCGGTCGGCCGGTCTGCGCTTCCCAGTGTTCGGCCGTCGGGATGCCGATTTCCAGCGCCGAGGCCTCCCATTCCCAACAGAACCTGAGGGAGCCCTCGGCGTCGCTGTAAATGACATCGCCCCCGCGGCCCCCGTCGTCGATTTCGGCCGTTCGTTTCATCGCGTACCTCCGCAGCAGGCTATTGATCCGCATATTTCTTGAATCTCACACGCCCTTGCTTGTCTCTTGTCCGCGCAAGGGATTTTCCTCAGTCGGTCGTATGGCCCGATACGACCGACTGAGGAAAAGCCCTTGTGGGAACAATATCCTGCGCGATCATCGCGCGAATTCATGAAATATGCGGGTTGAAAGCAGAAAATCTATGAACACCCAGAAAAACAGCAGGTAAGGAAAGTTTGAAAGGCCGCCTTCAACCGCCGGGCGGGCCAACGCAGAGTGCGTGTCCGCAAGCTCGCAATCACCGCCCGCGGATTGAACTGGGCGCGGGCGCTGAGCTTGAGATGCCCTCAGTGACGAGTGCTAGCGCGCTCCCGTCTGTTCGCTAGCGAACATACAAGAACCGGGGCCAGCCGCTAGGCTCGACGCCTCCGGCTACGGCCCGAACTCGCGGTGAGTGCGCCTGCCCATGATGTCCGCCGCGCTGGCGCCCCACCCTACTGTTGCGGGCACCGCTCAGGCCGTTTCACCACCCCAGACCTTGCGCCAGCGGTTGCGCACACGTACCGCCGCGGCGCACGAGCGGATAGAACGCGTGCCGCTGCTTACCGAGTTGGCCAGCGGCAGCATCGACCTGCAGCGCTACACGCAGTACCTGCGCCGCATGCAAATCTTCCACCAAGCGCTGGACGATGCACTGTGGCGCCAGCTGCCGCCGGGCTACCCGCAGGCCGGTCTGAATCAACGCGCTGCCTTGGACCGTGACCTTGCGGCCTTGAAAACCACACCCGGGCACCTGCCCGCGGCGCTGACCCGGTCCGCGCGCGCGCTGGTGGGCAGCCACGCTGCGGCCTGGGGCGTGCTGTATGTTCTGGAGGGTGCGCGGCTGGGCTCGCAAGTGCTGCTCAAGCGCAACGCCAACAACCCCACCGTTCGCCGAGCCGATACTTACGTTCGCGGCGAGGCCGCAGCCACCGGCAGGTCCTGGCTCGCTTTCTGCGCCGCATTGGAGTCGGCCGTAGCCCCGGCCGATGTCGGCACGCTGCTGGCCGCAGCCGAGCAAACCTTTGAACTGTTGGGCGATTGGCTGGATGCACCCCATGACTGACATCAACGCCAGCGAGCGCGCACCCGCAACATCAGCAGTGCTGCAACCGTTGAACTTGGACAGCTGTGCGCAAGAACTCATCCACCTACCCGGTGCCATCCAGCCCCAAGGTGCCTTGCTGGCCTGCGAGCAGCGCAGCCTCACGGTGCTGTCGGCCAGCGCGAATTCGCAAGACTTCTTTGGCCGCACGCCTGCCGAGGTGCACCGGCAGCCACTGGGCTCGCTGCTCGACCCCCACAGCGTGGCCGGCATCCGCAGCGCACTGGAAGCCGCCTTCGTGCGGCCCTATATGCCCAGCCTGGTCGCCTTGCGCCTGCACGATGGCCGCGAGCTGCAGGGCAACGTGCACGCACATGCCGGTGTGGTCTATGTCGAGGTCGGGTCCACCGCGCAGGACCCTGTGCAGGCCATGTACACCGTGCTGCAGAACACCTATCCGGTGCTGGGCAGCATGACCGAAGCCGACTCACTGGAGTCCATGCTCAGCATGGCTGCCGGCTACGTCAAAAGTGTCACTGGGCTGGACCGCGTGATGGTCTACCGCTTTGACGAACATTGGCACGGCGAGGTGATCGAAGAACAGTGCACCCGCGCTGACGTGCCGCTGTACTTCGGGCTACGCTTTCCTGCCAGCGACATCCCAGCGCAAGCGCGCGCGCTTTACCGCACGGGGCTCATCCGCTACATCGCCGATGTGAGCTACACCGCCGTGCCGCTACTGCCGCTCTTGAACCCCTTCAGCCGGCTGCCCTTTGACCTGAGCTACTGCACCTTTCGCAGCGTCTCGCCGGTGCACCTGCAGTATTTGAAGAACATGGGCGTGAGTTCAACGCTGGTGGTCTCCATCGTCGTCGACGGTCAACTGTGGGGCCTGATCTCTTGCCACCACTATGCGCCCACTGCACTGTCGCTGGTGCAGCGGCTAATCTGCGGCATGGTGGCGCTGGTGGCCGGTGCCATGGTCAAGTCACTGCAGGATAAACAGCAAAGCCAACAACGCGTGCGCCGCGCGGCGCTGCAACTAACCATCATGCAGGCCTTCGGGGTGGCTGGCCGCTCGATGCAGTCAGCGCTGAAGTCGGCCGCCGTGAGCCTGACCAAGCTGATGGATGCCACGGGCGGCGCGCTATGGCAGGGCGATGAGGTCATGCCCTTCGGCCACACGCCGCATCCCGCTGTACTGGCCGCGCTGGTCAAACAGGCCCGTGCAGCGCTGGCAAGCGTGCCCGAGCATGCTTGGCACTGCACCCACCTGGGTCAGCCCGGCGCGGGCACCCCGGTGCTGGGCGGTGTGCTGGCCGTTGCACTAGACCCGCAAGCCAGCAAAGGCCTGATCTGGCTGCGGCCAGAGTTGCGCCAAGTGGTGCTGTGGGGCGGCAACCCTGACGAGCCGGCGACCGAAACCCAGCACGGTGACGGCAGCACCTCGATCAGCCCCCGCCAGTCCTTCGAGAGTTGGAAGCAGATTGTGCAAAGCCAATGCGCAGCCTGGACCGTGGCGGATCTTGAAGCCGCCGCTTCGCTGCGCCCACTGGAACTGGTGCTGGACACGCACCAGGCCATTGAGCTGCTGCACGCCAGCGAGGAAAAGTTCAGGGGCCTGGCCAGCCTGACCTCAGATGCCTATTGGGAAACCGACGCGCAGCAACGATTCACGCAGTTCGAAACCGGCCGACTGGGCGCGATGGGCCTGCATCTCGCACCGATTGGCGGGCCCTTGTCCGCGTCGTTCTTTACCGACGCCGCGGGCGGCGAGTCGCTGCCCGACATGATGGCCAACCGCCTTGTCATTCGCGAACTCGACTGCCATGCCGCGCTGCCCGGCGGGAATCGCTTGCCACTGACGCTCAATGCCGAGCCCACCTACAGCCCCACAGGAATCTTTGTCGGCTACCGCGGCACCTTGGCCGATGCATCGCTGCGGCGCGCCGCAGACGCCGTGCGCATAGAACGCGACGCAGCCGTGCGAGCCAACTTGGCCAAATCGCTCTTTGTGTCGCACATGAGCCATGAGTTGCGCACGCCGCTCACAGCGGTGCTGGGCTACGGACAACTGCTGGACATGTCAGAAACGCGCTCGCTGGATGTCGAGCAGCGGGCATGGGTCAAAGACCTGCTGGAAGCCGGCAACCACATGCTGCAGATGGTGGAAGACCTGCTCGACCTCTCGATGGTCGAGGCCGGGCAGCTGAAACTGACAATGGAACCGGTCGACTTCACGTCTCTGTTGGCCGACGTGCTGCGCATGCTGGACGCCACCGTCGCTGCGCGTGCGCTGCAGGTGACAGTCGATGTCGACAGTGCTTTGGTCGAACGGCCTTTGGTGGCTGACCCCAAACGGCTGCGCCAAGTGCTGCTGAATCTGCTCAGCAATGCGGTGAAGTACAACGTCGAAGGCGGCAGCATCGTGGTCACCGCGCGTCACTTGGATGGTGCCAACGGCAACCTGCAGGTGGCGGTGGCCGATACCGGCGTGGGCATCTCGCCAATCGACTTGCCGCACCTCTTTGAGCCCTTCAACCGGTTTGGCCACGACCGCGGCGTTATCGCCGGCACCGGCATCGGCCTCGTCATCTCGCGCAGGCTGGTGCAGGCCATGGGTGGGCAGCTCACGGCCACCAGTACACCGCAGGTGGGCACCACGTTCTCCTTCACTCTGCCGAAAGCAGCCGGATAACGCGCACTAACAGTCGATGGGGGGCTCAGAAGATCCCGCGAGCGCAGGAACGGTGCAGGAACGGTGTCAGGGACAATTTCGGATCAGCAACCAGGAACGGTGTCAGCGCCGACACCGAACACATTGGGCGACACGCGGTCGTCAGCGACGCGGCTCTCCAACGTGTCGGCCACCGCTTGCGGTTGCTCAAAGATTTCCTTCAGCATTTGCTGCCGGTAGGTACCGCGCTCGGCCGCGTCGAGATTGACCTCAGATACCCGCACCGGCCGCTCGACCGCAACACCGCCGCCATCGAAGATGCGCGCGCTCGCGTCACGCAGCTCTAGCACGTCGCCCTCGGCCAAGTAGATGAAGCGGCGGGTCAGGCGCAGCAGGGCGTAGATGTCGGAAGCAAATTAGTGCTCTGCTTCCCCCAACCCCAGCACCAACGGCGAGCCGCTACGGGTACCGACCAATCACCGGGGTTCGCGGCTGGACATCAGCACCAAGGCATAGGTGCCGCGAAGTCGTGGCAGGGCTCGCTGGGTGGCAGCCAGCAGGTTGTCGACTTCGCGCTGGTAGAGCTCGACGAGGTGAGCGATCACTTCGGTATCGGTATCGGAATCGAACACGAAGCCTTAGGCCTGAAGCTCGGTGCGCAGCTCGGCGTGGTTCTCAATGATGCCGTTGTGCATCACCGATACGGTGTTGCCCGAATGGTGCGGATGGGCGTTGCGTTCGTTCGGCACGCCGTGAGTTGCCCAGCGGGTGTGGGCGATGCCACTGTGGCCATCCAGCGGCGAGTGGTGATGCAGGGTTTCGAGGTCGCGCACCTTGCCCTTGGCCCGCCGGCGTTCAATCCCAGCAAGCCCGAAGATGGCGAGCCCGGCAGCGTCGTAGCCGCGGTACTTCAGTGCCTTCACTTCAGTCCCGCGATGAGATCCAGTGCAACGTCGCGCCGCGCGCTGATACCAACGATTCCACACATGAGGGCAGCCTATCAAACGAAGGCTACGAGTCTAGAGGGCGCGCATCGCCACCGTTGTGCGGTAGCGTGCGCAGCGATGAACTTCCGAGGAAGGCACTTCATCGCGCCGCGTAGGCCAACGTACACGCGCAGCAGGAAACGCCGGCGCGGAAACGCAAGTCGTTGTATTTATGCTGGGCGCTACCCTCGCCCACCGCTCGGACGCTGCGGTTGAAACGTACGTGCTACTGGATGTAGCCGCGCGTGATCAGCCAGCGACCACCCGCTGGATCCCTTCTTCGACAACCCTACAGACCGCGCACCCTGCAAGCGACGAGAAGCAGCCCAAATCCCACGATCCAGGACCACATTGCGATCTGCGCTGGAATGGGCACGACACCGAAAGCCGATAACAGTGCCACGACATACAGCACCAACGAGATTACCCAAACCACAAGCGTAGGAGCCTTGCCGGAACCGGAACTTCGCATCGTTGTGCCCTTTACGCTGGTGATTCGAAGCACCAGTCTACGCCGCATTCTTCGCGCGTCTGATGCACATTGCGGGCGCACTGCATTGGCAGTTTCCAGACGACGCGTCTCGGCCAGCGCCCCGCTCACACCGCTCTCCAGCGCGCCGATCAGGAATGTAGGGTGAACGCCGCACTGGCGACGCATTTGCCATTCACCTGGATATCTATCCGGTGCACGCCCGGGTAAAGCACGCGCGTGGTTACGGGCTTTAGGGAATGCGACTTCTGTAGGCGGCAGCCAATGTGAGCGCCCAGAACGCATTTCCAGCCCTTGAAGACTTTAGGCGAGGTGCTGCCGTTGGCCTTGACGTGGTGCACCACGTAATCAATCGCCAGCGCCTGCGGCTGCGCCGACGTGGACGCGAGATCCAGGACCAGCTGCAGCTTGCCGCCGATCCGCACCGACGCGGGCGTGAGCAAAAAATCCACGCTGCCGCGCAGCGTGTTGCCCAGGCCCCAGGCCTTGAGCACGCGCGCATCGCCCTGCTTGACCAGCGTGCGGCTGGCGTGGCGAAGGAGCGCGCGGCGTTCGGGCGTGGCGTCGGGCAGGTGCGCCTGCAGCCATTCCACCACGACTGCCGGGTGATCCTTGGCGATGTCGTTGAGGTGGTTGGCGACGCTGCGCCGCACGTATTCGCTGGCGTCGTCCTGCAGCGTGAGCAACAGTGGCAGCGTCGGCGACGGGTCCCGGACCAGACGCTGGATGCGCAGGCCCCATGGCAGTCGAGGACGACTGCCTTCGCTCACTAGCCGGCGCACGTGCGGGCTGGGGTCGTACTGCCAACGGCCCAGCGCCGTGAGCGTGGGCTCAAGGCGCTGCACCAGGAAGGGCCGGATTGCGAACTCGGCCGTGAAGCGCTGGGTGAGCGCATGCAGCGCCAACAGCGCGCGCTCGGGATCGGCCAGCCCGCGGCGGGCGATGAACTCTCCAAGAGGCCAGCCGATCCACCCGGCCAGGCCATCGGCGCTGGTCTGGAAGCCGAGGCGGTCGTCGTTGGCGGCCGGCGCGAGGGCGCTTTCAATGATGCCGGCGGCGCGGTCGAAATCCGCTGGCAGCGTGGCTTCCAGTGCATCCGCGACCTGCATCGCGCGCGCCTTCATTTCCAACCCCGCTAGGCCATCGAGTGCCTGCCGCTCGAACGCCGGGCGGTCGAACGCCGGCCAGCGGCGGCACAGGTGCAGGCCGCATGCCTCCACCAGCGCGGAATTGATCAGGTTCTTAAACGGCTCGGCCATGCGCGCTTGCCCAAAACGGAGGAACAGCCCGGCATGCTAGCCCGGCATGATCTGCGCTAGCAGCCAGTCGGGCTTAGGTCGGCCGGGCTGCTACAGCCCCACCATCGGCATCGAAGGCCTGCACCTGTCGGCGCAGGCAAATCGTTGCTCAGCCGCGAACGCGCATTCGCACTCCGAGCAACGTCAGCAAACCGGCGAGCAGCGCTAGTGCAAACGGGCTCAACGTAGGAATCATCAGTGCTGGCGGCGCGCCGATGAGGCCGTTGATCGCAGTTGTTTCGCCGGGAAGCGCAGTGAAATACACGTCGTTGATCTGCGACTCAATCGGAACCACCACAGTGCCATTAACGGCCAGGCCGCTGCGCACCACGCTCACCACGCCAGCGCGCCGCAGCACCACGTCCAAGCCTTCCGGGCAGTAGCCGTTGATCTGCAACGTGCTTACCGCGATGCTGATCGACGAGACCGTGCAAGCATTCAACTGGTAAACGCCAAGCGTGCCAGAGACTTCGTTGGCCATCAAAAGCAGCGGACGGTTGCTGGCGTTGTGCTCCGGCGCGACATAGGCCAAGCCCTCGGGTGCCCGATCCGGAGCGGTTGACGGCCCAAAGCCGACCCGGAACGCGCGTTCAGGCTGGGTCAGGTCGTACACGAAAATGCCACCGAAGCGTTCGTTGCTGATGAAACCCCACTGCCGACCACCGAGGTTTGCAGTGACCACGCCTTCCGGTTCTGGGCCTTTGTTGTCGCTGCGGCCATCGAACGTGGCGGTGGTGCCTTCGCCATTGAACAGTGTGGGAAAGGCGGCCGCGGTAAAGCGTTCGAATTCGTCTTTGCTGTCGTAGACCAAACCGCCGCTTGAACCATCAAAGATCGAAAAAGAGCGTGCGCCGAACACGAACAGCTGGTCGAAATCGCCATCGCCATCACTGTCACCTTGGGCGCGGGTGGCGGTCAGGCGGCCCAGATTGGCGTTCAATTTGAGTTCGGTCGCATTCGGAAATGCAACCGGGTCCAGATTCATCGTACTGATTCGCGCTTCTTCCGAGAAACCCGCGTAATCGCGTGAGTCACCCTCGTTGGCGGTCAGCACCAGCGGTCGGCCATTGATCTCGGCCAAGGCGATCGCGTCGGGCATGTAAAAGCCACGCACCGGCCAGTTGCGAATATTGATGGCGGGGCCGTTGGCGGCACCATCGCGGTCGCTGGCGTCCAGCCCGTTACCCGGAAGACTGTGGTCCTTGCTGCCGAGTGCGAGGATGCGCGTCACCCGCGCCGCGGCAATATCAATCACCGCCAGCGCATTGGCTTCCTGAATGGCGACCCAGGCCGTGCTCGAGTCGCTTGAGATCACGATGTATTCGGGCTCAAACGATTTCGCGACGGTCGCATTCGGGCCGAACACCCGTACGCCAGCCGGCAGCTCACCCGCGCGCGACCCACCGACGTTGAAATCGGTGAATCCAACCGTGCGTGTGGGCGCGCCAAGCGGGCCGTTTTGCAGATCCACGATGGTGATGCTGCCTTCCGGGTCAACGGTGTAGGCCGCATTCGGCTCGCCTTCGTTGGCCGATAGCACCCAACGACCGTTCGCAGAAATGGCCACCATATCCGGCAACGGGCCGGCAGCGGCGGATGCGAGCAAATCACCATTGCCGTTGTAAAACACGATCCGGCCATTGGTTTGCGGCGCGCCTTCGACCGCGACGGCAACCACCCCATTGCGCACCGCCACCGAGTTGGGCGCGCCTCCCTGCGGGGCGACATCAACCCGCCGGATCAACGTAGGCGCCAGCGGGTTGGCCAAATCAACAAGGTCAAACGTTGAGGAACCCCCGTTAACCAGATAGACGCGGCGGGTGCTCGGATCAAACTCCGCG
>JBBQQV010000018.1:0-15763 GCA_038215505.1 Lysobacterales bacterium | reverse complement strand
ATTAGGATTCGAACCTAGATAGGCAGCGTCAGAGGCTGCAGTCCTACCGTTGGACGATCCCCCAAAACCGTACCGCCAGCTCCGCAGGAGAGCGGAGGGGCGATGGCGGCGGGCTTGCGCCTGCTGCGGTTTAGGGCAATGCCGATTAACGCTTGGAGAACTGGGTCGCGCGACGTGCTTTGTGCAGACCGACCTTCTTGCGCTCGACTTCGCGGGCGTCACGGGTCATGAAACCAGCGCGGCGCAGCGAAGGACGCAGGCTCTCGTCGAACTCGACCAACGCGCGCGAGATGCCGAGGCGGATCGCGCCGGCTTGACCGGTGGTGCCGCCGCCATCTGCCGTCACCAGAATGTCGAACTTCTCGGTCAACTG
This sequence comes from Lysobacterales bacterium, assembly GCA_038215505.1. Classification (GTDB taxonomy): domain Bacteria; phylum Pseudomonadota; class Gammaproteobacteria; order Xanthomonadales; family Xanthomonadaceae; genus JANNWF01. The sequence continues at coordinate 15,390 of JBBQQV010000018.1, read as the reverse complement.
GGTCAGGATCAGCGGCTGACGCACGATCATGCGCGCGGTCTGACGACCGAAGTACTGATCGAGCGGCTTGTCGTTAACGACGATGTTGCCGGTACCCTTGCGCAGAAACACGCGAGCGGTGGAGGACTTGCGACGGCCGGTGCCGTAATTTTGCGAGATCGCCATGTTCTACGTGCCTTAGATATCGAGTACTTGTGGCTGTTGCGCGGTGTGCGGGTGATCTGCGCCGGCGTAGACCTTGAGCTTGCGGTACATCGCACGGCCCAGAGGATTCTTCGGCAGCATGCCCTTGACGCTGATTTCGATCACGCGCTCAGGGTGCGCACCAGACAACATCTGACCCAAGCTCTGCGTCTTCAGGTTGCCGATGTGGCCGGTGAACCGGTGATACAGCTTGTCTTGCAGCTTGTTGCCGGTGGTGTGGATCTTCTCGGCGTTGATGACGACCAGATAGTCACCCGTATCAACATGAGGAGTATAGATGGGCTTGTGCTTGCCGCGCAGGCGGCGGGCGAGCTCGGAGCACAGACGACCTAGCGTCTTGCCGGTAGCGTCGACGACGTACCAGTCGCGCTTCACGGTCTCCGGCTTGGCGCTAATGGTCTTCATAAAGCTCCAAAGGGCAAACGGAAAAGAAAGGAGCGGAATAGTAGTCGGGATACTGGTTTCGCGCAAGCCCGATGCGTGCCGCTGGGTTCGTGCGTGCTAACCTGCACGGCTGATCGCGAGCTTTTCTTAGCGCCTCTAGACCGTCAGGTGTGCCACGTGAGCAGCGTCGATTCGCCCGGCCGTGATGAAGTCAGTCGTGATGAAGTCAGTCGTGATGAAAGCTGTCGTGACGGCCTGTCGCAACGGCTGTTGAAGCAGACGCAAGCCTGCGTGCGTTGCGGTTTGTGTCAGCCACACTGCCCCACGTATGCCATCAGCAAGACTGAAACCGAATCGCCGCGCGGGCGTATCAGTTTGGCTGCGGCCTTGGCGCAAGGTCGACTGGACGCAGCATTTGCCGATGCCGCTGACGCACTCGCTCATTGTGTTGGCTGCCGCCGCTGCGAAAGTGTCTGCCCAGCCGGAGTGACCTTTGATGCTTTGATCACCGACGCCCAGGCGCTGGTTCGAGAGCAACGCACACCGAGTTGGCGGCAACGGGGATTGGAGTGGGCGCTGGCAAAACGCTGGCCGCTGAATGTCGCCTGGCCACTGCTGCGGTTTGTGCGGGCATTGCTGCCAACCGCCTGGATTCCGCTGTTGCCAGTGGTCCCCGCGCCGCCTCCAAGCGGCGGAGTACACAAGGCGCTTGGCTTGTCGCGAGGCCGCGTCGCTCTTTTCACTGGCTGTGTGGCGCAGCGTTTGGATGCCGACGTACACCGCGCGGCAATCTCGGTGCTGACCCGAATGGGTTGGGACGTTTGGGTGCCGTCGGGGCCGCTGTGTTGCGGCGCGCTGCATCGGCATGCAGGCGCTGTGGATGGCGCAGCCGTGCAAGTGCAAGCGACTCGCCAAGCGGTAATGGCCGAAGTCAGCAACTGCGCGGCCGTATTGATTGCCGCCAGTGGCTGCTACGCCGATCTGCGTGCTGCTCTGACGCCACTGCCCGTGCGCGAATTGCTAGCATTCGTCGCCGACGACGCGGCATTGTCGACACTGGATCCGCGCGCATCGACCGAGGTTGTCGCCCTGCACACGCCCTGCACCCAGAGCACGGCGGTGGGTCGACCCGATGCCGCTGCACGCGTACTTGCCGCCATTCCCGGATTGCGCATCGAATCGCTGCCAGATCGCGGCTGTTGTGGTGCCGCCGGCAGCCATGCGCTGCTTTATCCGGAACGCGCCAATGCTCTGCGAGCCGGCATTCTTGATGGCATGCATAGCTCCGCCACTAAAACGCTTTGCTCAGCCAATGTTGGCTGTCGAATTCACCTTGCTGCCGGCCTGCAGCAGCGACACTTGCGCATCTCAACTCGCCATCCGCTCGAGCTGCTCGCCGCGCAGCTGGCATGAACGTCTGCTCTCCATAACCACACAACTATGACCGGCACCACCCGTCGCTTCACCCTCATCGACCGCGTTCTGATAGAAGCCGAGCGCGCCCTCACCACTTCGCTGGGTGCGACTCAAGTGGCAAATCGGGCGAGCCCGGCGCAATCACGCGACACCGATCTGGACGACGCGGAGCGCAAGCATGCGGCCGGTCTAATGCGGGTCAACCACACCGGCGAGGTATGTGCACAGGCTCTGTACTTCGGTCAAGCCGCCGTGGCGCGCGATCCGACAACACGGGCGGCGCTGCTGCATGCCGCATCCGAAGAAGGCGACCACTTGGCCTGGTGTGCCGAGCGCCTGAGCGAACTCGACAGCCGCGAAAGCTTACTCAATCCGCTTTGGTACGCCGGCAGTTATGCGATGGGACTGGCCGCGGGTATGGCCGGCGACGGTTACAACCTGGGTTTTGTAGTCGAGACCGAGCGGCAAGTGGAAGCGCATCTGGGAGAACACCTGCAATCGTTACCCATCGCCGACCAGCGCAGTCGCGAGATCGTCACCCAGATGCAAGCCGATGAAGCCGCGCATGGCAGGGCAGCGCAAGCGGCGGGTGCCCGTGAATTGCCGGCACCAGTTCCGAGTGTGATGCGGCTGGTCAGCGCGGTGATGAAGGCAGTGGCGTATCGGGTTTAGTCAATCGGTCAGAAGCAGCGGAGCAAGCGGCGCTCTACTCGAGCCTACATGGCCGACACGCGCCCTTTTAGAGCCGAGCATGCTCGACCGCGTTTGCTCAATCCAGATTCCGCCCATGAAACAGCTCTTCAATCTCGCGCTTTAGCTGCGCTTCAATCCGCAGGCGTTCCTTGAAGCTCAGGTTCTTGGCCTTTTCTTCGAACAAGTAGGTGTCGAGATCGAACTCTTTCACATGCATCTTGGTGTGGAAGATATTTTCTTGATAGACGTTGACGTCGAACATCTCGTACCGGTTGCGGATGTGCTTGGCGAGGTAGTCCTGGATCGAGTTGATCTTGTGGTCGATGTAGTGCTTCCTGCCCTTTACGTCGCGGGTGAAGCCACGCACCCGGTAGTCCATGATCACGATGTCCGACTCGAGGCTCTCGATCAGATAGTTCAGCGCCTTCAACGGTGAGATGACACCGCAGGTAGCAACATCGATATCCGCGCGAAAGGTCGCAATGCCGTTTTGAGGATGGGTTTCAGGATAGGTGTGTACGGTAATGTGGCTCTTGTCCAAATGCGCCACCACCGAGGCCTCGCCCGGGTGCTCGCGCACCGCGCCGGAAAGCACTTCCTTGCCGGCCGCTTTCTTGTCGATCACCGGCTCCTCGGAGATCAGGATCGTCACTGATGCACCTTGTGGGTCGTAATCCTGACGAGCGACATTGAGCACGTTGGCGCCGATGATGTGGGCAACCTCGGTCAAAATCTGTGTCAGTCGATCCGCGTTGTAGGCTTCGTCGATGTACTCAATATAGCGCTGCCGCTGCTCTTCGCTTACCGCGTAGCAGACGTCGTAAATGTTGAAACTGAGCGCTTTGGTAAGGTTGTTGAAGCCTTGCAGCTTCAAACGAGGCAAAGGTTTGACCACGGTCGTTGGGTCCGGTCGAAGCAGAACAGCGAGCGATTATCGACCAATTTCAAGACAGGCACTATCGCGCTCGTGTCGGTCACGCATCGTCTTCTCCAAAGTGTGACGCATTGCCGCGTAGGCAAGGCGCGATTACTCTTGCCAACGGCGCCATCTCGGCGCGGGGGAAAACATCAATGACCACTTTGGCCACAGCGCTCTGGCGGCCTATCCAACCTGTGTCGTTGGCGCCAAATCCATTTTCGTTGGATCGTTTTCTGGCGCACTGCCATCGCCGCCGCTATCCCAGCCGCGCCGATGTGTTTCGCCCAGGCGATCCCGCCGGCACCATCTACTACGTCATCAGCGGCACCTTGAGCGTGATGCTGGAGGAGGAAGACGGCCGCGAACTGGTGCTCAGCTACATCAATGCCGGCGACTTTGTCGGCGAGACCGGCATCTTCGTCAACGCACCGCAACGCGAAGTGCTGCTGCGCACACGCAGCTCATGCGAGCTGGCGGAGATCGGCGTCGAGCGATTGCACGCGCTGTTCGCCGGCCCGCTGGCTGACGAATGTCCGCGCATCCTGTTCGCAATCGGAGCGCAACTGACCAAGCGTTTACTGCACACCAGCCGCAAGGCCAGCCGGCTTGCCTTTCTGGATGTCTCCAATCGGATCAGCCGCACCTTGGTGGACTTGTGTGAAGAACCCGATGCCATGAGCCACCCGCAAGGCACGCAGATTCGTGTCAGTCGACAAGAACTGGCGCGCATCGTCGGCTGCTCACGCGAAATGGCCGGGCGCGTGCTGAAACAACTGGAAGAACAAGGCGCGCTGCATGCGCGCGGTAAGACGGTGGTGGTTTACCGCACCGCGCCTTGAGGCCAGCCCGCTTCTCCACCTCGAATCGCGCCTTGCCACGCTCCCACCACTGCTGAGTTCAAGCCTCGGGCAGTGGAAAATCAGCTTCCGAACAGCGCTGTGATATTTCGGTTGCTTGCGGCGAATAACCCTTTGTCGGACGAACTCCGTCCACGTTGGTTCATTGCCCGCAAGGATCCTGATGATGTCACTCACTGCCGCTTCAACCCCCCTTCCACTACAACGACTGCACGCACTCGACGCCTTGCGCGGCTTTGCCCTGCTGCTTGGCGTTGCTCTGCACGCCAGCATGTCGTATCTGCCCGGCTCCCAATATTTCTGGATCGTCAGCGAGGCTGAGTCCAGCGTTGCGCTGGGCGTCTGGTTTTACTGGATTCATCTGTTTCGGATGACCACCTTCTTTCTGTTGGCTGGTTTCTTCGGCCGGCTGGCGCTCAATCGACTGGGCCTTACTGCGTTCATCAAGGACCGCTGCAAGCGCATCGTGCTACCGCTGGTGTTGGCGTGGCCGCTGGTGATGACCGGCATCGTGGTGGTCGTGGTGTGGAGTGCCTGGATCAAATTCGGCGGGGTTCTGCCTGCCGAATCACCGCCCGGCCCGGCGTTCACCGCCGATGATTTCCCGCTGACCCATCTGTGGTTCTTGTACGTGCTGTCATTGCTGTACCCGGCAATGCTGGCGTTGCGGGCGGCGCTGGCATGGCTTGATCGCGGCGGTCGTGTACAGGCGGCGTTGGATCGCGTCGTAGGCGGGATTCTTGGCCCTGCCGCGCCGCTGTTGCTGGCGCTGCCGGTGGGCTTGGCGCTGTTCTCATTGCCTACTTGGCATGCGTGGTTTGGCGTGCCGACACCCGACCATTCGCTGTATCCCAACGTGGCGGCAACGGTGAGTTTCGCGCTGGCATTTGCGGTGGGCTGGGCCCTTGAACGGCAACGCGGCTTGCTTGATCGGCTTGGCCAGCGTTGGCCATTTCATCTGGTGCTGGCGCTGCTCACAACACTTGGCTGTCTCGCAACCATCGGAATCAGCCCGGGTGCCGAGCCTGCCCAGGGTGACGCGGGTACTTTGGCGTACGCCTGCGCTTCCTCAGTGCAGCCAGCCCGCTGCGTCGCTATCTGGCCGACGCCTCGTACTGGGTCTATCTGATCCACATCCCGCTGGTGATGGCGCTGCAAGTAGTGGCTGTGCAGGTGGATTGGGCGTGGTGGATTGAATACCCGCTGGCCTTGATGATCGGCATGGCGCTGATGTTGGCGAGCTATCACTTCTGCGTGCGCCACCGCGCGATCGGTCGTTTGCTGACGGGCAAGTCGCGACCCGCTGCAGAGGCCGGCGTCAACGTTTCGCCTGCGCTGTGATAAAGCACTCGCTATTGGCGAATCACTCATTCGAGCCCACGTCGGGCTCGCCGACAGTCAGGCACGCATGAGCACCCGGTCTTCTCAATCTGCCTTTGTCGATGCGCTCGAGCCGCATCGCGGAATTCTCTACAAGGTGGCTAATGCCTATTGCGCCCGGCGTGAGGACCGTGGCGATCTGATCCAGGAAATCGTGGTCGAACTGTGGCGAGCGTGGCCACGGTTTGATGGTCGAGCGGCGTTCTCGACCTGGATGCATCAGATCGCGATGAATGTTGCCATCTCGTTTTTTCGCGGCGAAAACCGGCGCATTCGCGACGCCTTGCCGATCGACGAGTTCGGTCTTGATTTGTCCGCAGCGGATCAATTGATGGCCACGCAAAGCGATGACTTGCTGGCCCTGCACCAACTCATCGGCCAACTCGACGCCATCAATCGCGCCCTGATCCTGCTCTATCTCGAAGGCTACGGCCAAGACGAGATCGCTCGGATGATTGGCCTCACCAGCACTAATGTCGCGACCCGAATCGGGCGCATCAAACAGCAGTTGCAACGGCTCAACGCCGGCGACGGAGAAAACTCATGAACGGAATGGATCCAAATGGATCAAATCAAACCGGATCGGATCAAACTAGATTGGATCAGAAAGGCCTCGATTTGGACGCCCTGCGCGGGCGCTGGCAAGCCTCCCAGCAGCCACTGAACGAAGCGCTGACGCTGGATCGGGCGGCGATCAGCAAGGCACTCGCCGGTCGCACCGCAGGTGCCTTCCGCCGCCACTCGCAGCGACTTGTGCCGGAAATCTTGCTCGCTACGGCGTGTTTGGCCGCCTTAATTTGGTTCACCTTGAACCACTGGCACGACCCCATCTACCTGCTGGCAGGCAGCGTGTTCTGCCTGATCACAGCAGCCGACTTGATCGTCGATTGCCGACATTGGCGGGTGCTCTCAGGCCTGGACTTTTCGCAGTCGGCGCTGTCGGTGCAAAGCACGCTGGAGCGGCTGCGCGCACGTCGTTTGGCGCTGACCCAATGGATCATGCTGAGCAGCGTGTTGTTATGGCTGCCGGCGATCGCCGTGTTGTTGAAGGCGCTGTTCGGCTTTGACCTGCTGCGCTCGCTCGACAGCAGCGTGGTGCTGATCAACTCGTTGGTCGGCGTGCTGTTCGTGCCGCTCGCCATTTTGCTGGGTCGCTTCGCTCTGCCTCGTTTTGTCGGCGAAACCGGCATGCGCCGTTTTCTTGATGAGTTGGTCGGCATGAGCTGGACCCGCGCGCAAACCGAGTGGCAGCGCCAACAAGACGGCGAGCAAGCGCTGGCGCAAGGCATCGATCCGTTGGCCGCCATTCCGCCGTTGCCGGCGCAGTTGGCGTCCTCGCTTCGCCAACTACGCCTGCGTCTGCTGTTGGCTTGCTTCGCTTTCGCTGCCCTGATTCTTGCGATCGGCCTGTTCAACGCCACCCACGGCGGGCAATGGCAGTTCCTCATCCCCGGCATCGTCTTGAACTTGCTGTGCGTATCGCAGCTGGTGTTGCGCATCCTGCAACGCCTGCAGCTAAAGCGCATGGATGGAGGCATGAGCATTTCGCAACTGCAGCAGCAGCTGGACGATGCGGCCGCCATGGGCGAAAAGGTCGCCCGTGCGACCTTGATTCTTTCGCCGCTGCTTGCGCTGCTATTGGCGCAAGTGCTGGCCGAGGCCAGCCTGTCGGTGGATCTGTTTGCGCTGCTGGGTCTGCCGGGCAGCACTGCGGTTGGCGTGGCCGCACTGACCCTTTGTTTGGTCCTGTGGCGCTCAGCCATTGGTAAGCCTGACGCCTTGTTGCCGGGTTTCTTTGTTCATGTCCTAGGTGGCGAATCGCGATCGCTTCGGGCATTGCAAGGCACGCTCGGCTGACCTTGCTGATCGCCTTACGGCGCTGCTGGCATCCCTAAGCCCTTGCGCACCAAGGGCTCCGGGTCGAACCGCGAATCCAGTCCACTACCAAAGCGTAGAAAGTTTTCGTGACGCTCGCCAGAGCTCGACAGCTCGCCCTTGTCATCCCGAAAAAAATAATCGTCGCCGTAGTCGGCGGCGAGGGGCGCACAGTCGGTGATGATCAAGGTATGTACGCCAAGCGGTGCTGGCGGTTGACCCGCTTCGATGGTGCGAATCAGCAGCACCCGCAGGCGTTGCAGGACGTAATCATCGGCCAGCTTGGAAGCGATCGCATCGGTGTTGCAGTCGACACCACAGCCCTTGTGATTAACGATGATCAAGGTCGCAGGCGCTGCGCGCAGGTCGCCGCCGATGGTCCGCAATCCGCGTTCGACACAGGAGTTGGCAAGCGCGCGGCGGTCTTGCAAGCGGGTTTCGAGATTGAGCGCATTTTGCCGCTCGTTGTGTGCTTCAAGCGTCGCGATGCGCTGCTCGCGCTCGCGCGCCTCCAAGGCACCGCTGGCCACCTCGGCCAAATGGGTATTCACCTTCCAGGCAAAGAATAGCAACAGGCTGGGCAGCAGCAGCAACCAGAAAAACAGGCGGGTGATTCTCATCAAGACCCCAATGTCGACATGAAGCAAAGTTTAGTAGGAGCGGCGGAAGCCGCAAAAGCAACTGCGTTGGGGCCAGACTTTCGTGGCTTTCGCCGCTCCTGCGTCCGCAAGTACTATCGTCCGCGCGCCTCTGCAGCGAACTAAGTCGATGTTTCGCGGTCGCATGGCTCTCGGCGTGCTGGCAATCAGCGCGCTTTCTGATGAATCTACCCAGCAACACCACACCCTGACCACACGGCGGCGTGCAGCCTGATATTCCGCCGCGCAACAGCTGCGCTTTTGGAATTTCATCACCATGCTGCTTCGTCTCTTTTGTTGGCTGTTGTGCGCAACGCTTCTGATTCCAACCGCGGCGCGCGCGGTTGATGAATCCGAGTTGCTGCCCATCGATGAAGCGTTTGTGCTGACTGCCAAGGCCAGCGAACGCGGGCTGATCGAGTTCAGCTGGACGATCGCCGATGGCTACTATCTGTATCGGCACCGTACAAACGTCAGCGTTTCGAATGACGGCGGCGATAGCGCAGGCTTCAAGGCCAATCCGCTGCAATTGCCGGATGGCGATCGCCACACCGATGAGTTCTTTGGCGAAGTCGAAACCTATCGCGGCTCATTGACCGCAATCTTGAGCGGGGCGGCCGCCGACGGCGTCACTGAGGTCAGCTTCAAGGTCGGCTATCAGGGCTGCGCGGATCTCGGCGTGTGCTATCCGCCACACACACAAACCCTGCGGGTGAGTTTGCCGGCGGCTGCCGCGGGTGGCTTGCAGGGTCTGTCGACGCTGCCGTTTGCCAATACCGGCAAGCCGCTGTTTGGCAATGTCGCTGAGGTGTCGTTGCAAGCCGACGGGCTGGCGCTGCCAGAAGAGCAGGCCTTCACTCTGGAAGCGATCCCGCTGTCAGGCTCAACCCTGTTGCTGCGCTTCACGCCTGCGACTGGCTATTACCTGTATCGGGACCGGTCCAGCTTCACGGTGATCGAAGGCGAAGGGGTGACGTTGCTGGCGCCGCAATGGCCGCCCGCCAAGTCGCATTACGACGAGCACTTTGGCGATGTAGCGGTGTATTTCGAGCAAGTCGAAGTGCCGCTGCCGCTGACACGCGAAAATTCCGACAAACAATCGCTGCTCATCGAAGCGACGTTTCAAGGCTGCCAGACCGACGGCATTTGTTACCCGCCAATGACGCGGCAGGTGCGCATCGAGCTGCCCGCCAGCACATCAGCATCCGCCGGGTCAGCGGTACCTGCGGCAAAAACACTGAGTATTGGCGTGTTGTTGCTCACCCTGCTGTCAGCGGTGCTCGGCGGCTTGATCCTGAATCTGATGCCCTGCGTGCTACCGGTGCTGTCGTTGAAGGCGCTTTCATTGGTCGAAGGTGGCCGCGACCAAGCGCACCGCAGTGCGCTTTGGTACACGGCAGGCGTGCTGGTGAGCTTTGCCGCGGTGGGTGCCGTAGCGCTGGGATTGCGCAGCGCGGGCTTGGCCCTGGGCTGGGGCTTTCAACTCCAGCAACCGCTGGTTATTGCGGTACTTGCGTACCTGATGTTTGCGGTCGGGCTGAGCCTGTCGGGTGTATTTCAGATCGGCGCGGGCCTCGCCGGCGCTGGCCAGTCGCTCACTGAGAAAAAAGGCGCAGCCGGCGACTTCTTTACCGGCGTGCTGGCCGTTGTGGTTGCCAGCCCTTGCACCGCTCCGTTCATGGGCCCCGCGCTTACCTATGCTTTCGCCGCACCGACGTGGTTGGCGATGGGGGTGTTCCTTGCCCTCGGCTTGGGTCTCGCACTACCCTTCCTGCTGATTGGCTTCGTGCCGAGGTTGGCTAATCTGCTGCCAAAGAGCGGCGCATGGATGAACACCTTCAAGCACGCGATGGCGTTTCCGATGTATCTGACGGCCGCGTGGCTGGTTTCGATACTCGCTGCGCAGCGCGGCGCCGACGGCGTGCTGTGGGTGCTTGCCGGCGCGGTGTTTCTGGCGCTGGCGCTGTGGTGGCGCGAACAACTGCGCTATGACGACCGTCGTTGGCCGAAGCTCTTGGCCATGGCCGTGCTGCTCGCCAGCCTGTGGCCGCTGTGCGTGATTCATCGCTTACCGGCGAACGCCAGCGCGGTCGTCGCGCGGGCCGGCGAGGTAGCCTACTCGGCAGATGAGCTGACAAAGCTGCGTTCGCAAGGCCGGGTGGTCTTCGTCAATATGACCGCGGACTGGTGCGTGAGCTGCAAGGTGAATGAGAAAGCAGTGCTGTCACAAGACGGCTTCCGCAGCGCGATGCAGGCCGCCAACGCGGTCTACATGAAAGGCGACTGGACCAATGTCGACCCGGCGATCACCGCGTTCTTGAAATCGCACGATGCGGTAGGCGTACCGCTGTATGTGGTGTACCCCGCGGGTGGCGGCGATGGCGTGGTGCTGCCGACGATTCTGACTTCTGGGCTGGTGATCGAGGCGTTGCGGGAAGCGGCGTTGAAATGAAGTGGAATCGGGGACTCGGACGGACGAGCTTGGCACATCAGTTCCTTGCCAAACTGGAGAGGATGGGGTGACGCGCGCGACGATTGGCATTCTTTTGCTGGCCTTGCTGGCAGGCCTTGCCGGCGCGTTTTTGAGCCGCGCCGTTTTTGCGCCCGGCACGCGCGCTGGCACGGCTGAAGCGATGCTGAGCGTCGGCGACCGCCGATTTGATCTTGAGTTGCCGGATGTCCGCGGCCGCAACCAATCGCTGGCTCAGTTTGACGGCGCCCCTCTCATCATCAATTTCTGGGCCACATGGTGTCCACCTTGCATACGCGAACTGCCCATGTTGGACGCGTGGCACGGTCGTCGTCACGACGATGGCACCGCGGTGTTGGCCATTGCCATCGATGCCGACACCGACGCTGTGATCGGATTTGCCGAAGACCTCGCTTTGACCCTACCCGTTTGGATCGCCTTCCCGGGCAAGGTCGATGTCTCGACGCACTTCGGCAACCACCGCAGCGTGCTGCCGTTTAGCGTCCTGCTCGGCGCCGACGGCCGCGTACTCGCCCAACGCGCCGGCGAACTGGACGAGAAACTGCTGCGGCAATGGGCCGAGTTGGCGAAATCGGCAGCCACTCCTTAGCGCGCAAAAACCGAAACGCCATGCGCCGACTGCTGAGCGACTGGCATGTCGCTTTTGCGACGACCCCACATCATTTGGAAAGCGGTTTGCAAAAAAATGCGGCCGACGAGGGTGCGATTGAAACAAATCGCCCGCAACATACTCCGCCGAACGTCTGCGAACTGGACACGAACTCGCGGTTGATTGACACTCTCCGGCCGTCGGAGGGTGTGCCGTGGCAAATATTCTTGTCCTCAATGGACCCAATCTCAACCTGCTGGGCTCGCGTGAGCCCGAGGTCTATGGCCGCGCCACGCTGGCCGAGATTGATGCCGACTTGAGCGCCCGTGCGACGGCGGCCGGGCATGTCCTCAGCTGCTTCCAGAGCAATGCCGAGCACGCTTTGGTCGAGCGCATCCACGCGGCGCGCAGCGATGGCACCGCCTTCATCCTTATCAACCCGGCTGCGTTCACCCACACCAGTGTGGCGCTGCGCGATGCGTTGTTGGCGGTGGCGATTCCATTTATCGAAATTCACCTGTCGAACCCGCACGCACGCGAGCCATTTCGTCATCACAGCTATTTGAGTGACGTCGCAATGGGCTTGATCTGCGGCTTGGGACCGATTGGCTATGGCCTCGCATTGGCCGCTGCCATTCAACGCATCGAACGCATCGAACACGCAGCGGCTTGAGCTGCCGCCATTGTTTCGACCGCCTCATTTTTACATCAGGAGTCCGTAGTGGACCTGCGAAAGATTAAAAAACTCATCGACTTGCTGCAAGACTCCAACCTCACTGAGCTTGAAATCCGTGAGGGCGAGGAATCCGTGCGCCTGTCGCGGGCGGCGCCGCAGTCGCAGGTGGCCGCACCCATCTATTTCTCTGCTCCTCCCGCGCATCACGAAGCGCCTGCGCGCGCGGTGCAAGGCATGAGTTCTCCTACTGAGTCCGCCACCGGTGGGCGAGCGCCACATGCCGGCAGCGGCCTGCCGGAGGGGCAAGTGCTGCGCTCACCGATGGTCGGTACGTTCTACGCGTCACCGAGTCCTGATTCGCCGCCCTTTGTCAAAGTCGGGCAAAGCGTCAAGGCCGGCGAAACCATGGGCACCATCGAGGCCATGAAGATGTTCAATCCCATCGAGGCCGAGGTGTCGGGCACCGTCGTCGCGATTCTGGTCGAAAGCGGTCAGCCGGTGGAATTCGACGAACCGATGTTTGTGGTGCGATGAAGAGCCGGGATTTGGGATTCGTGATTCGTGATCTCTCGACACCTGAGCGACTTGTCGAATTCGTTCGAAGCAAACGTCATTTCGCGTACCCAGCATTTTTTTGCAACGCCGGCTCCCTTTCCCCGGCCTTCGCGCACAGCGCTCAGGCGTTCAGCGACGCGCAAACCTGCGGTTTGCAAGCGCGCCGCTCCACCCCGAATCCCGAATCCCGAATCCCATGTTAGATAAAGTTGTCATCGCCAATCGCGGCGAAATCGCGTTGCGAATCCTGCGCGCATGTCATGCGCTTGGCATCAAGACGGTGGCGTTGCACTCCACCGTCGACCGCAATCTGAAGCATGTGGCGATGGCCGACGAATCGGTGTGCATCGGACCGCCGGCGTCAGCGCGCAGCTATCTGGATATTCCGGCAATTATTGCGGCCGCCGAGGTCACCGATGCGCAGGCCATCCATCCCGGCTACGGCTTCTTGTCGGAGAACGCCGATTTCGCCGAGCGGGTCGAGAAGTCCGGCTTCATTTTCATCGGCCCCAAGGCCGAGACGATTCGCCTGATGGGCGATAAAGTCCAAGCGATCAAGGCGATGAAGGCCGCTGGCGTGCCTTGCGTGCCCGGATCGGGCGGTCCCTTGGGCGACGACCCGACCGAGAACGCGCGTATCGCGCGTGGCATCGGCTATCCAGTCATCGTCAAAGCCGCTGGCGGCGGCGGCGGTCGCGGCATGCGTGTTGTACATACCGAATTGACCCTGCACAGCGCGGTGCCAGCCACCAAGCAGGAAGACAAGGCCGCATTCGGCAACGACATGGTCTACATGGAAAAGTACTTGGAAAATCCACGGCATGTGGAAATCCAGGTGCTGGCCGACGGCCAAGGCAGCGCGATCCACTTGGGTGAGCGCGATTGTTCAATGCAGCGCCGCCATCAGAAGGTCGTCGAAGAAGCACCCGCTCCGGGCATCACCCCAGAGCTGCGTGCGCAAATTGGCAAGGTCTGCGTGGATGCCTGCATTCGCATCGGCTACCGCGGTGCCGGCACCTTTGAGTTTTTGTTTGAAGACGGCAACTTCTACTTCATCGAGATGAACACGCGCATCCAGGTCGAGCACCCGGTGACCGAAATGGTGACTGGCATCGATCTGGTTCGCGAACAATTGAAAATCGCGGCCGGCCAGCGGCTCTCGATCAAGCAGTCCGATGTGGTCCTGCGCGGGCATGCCATCGAGTGCCGGATCAATGCCGAAGATCCCGACACCTTCATGCCCTGTCCGGGCTTGATCAACCATTTCCATGCGCCCGGTGGCCCCGGCGTGCGTGTTGATAGTCATATCTATGAAGGCTATCGGGTGCCACCCAACTACGACTCGATGATCGGCAAACTGATCGTGCACGGCGCTGATCGCGAGCAGGCCATCGCCCGTATGCGAGTGGCGCTGGGCGAGATGGTGGTTGACGGCATCAAGACCAACCTGCCGCTGCAACAGCGCATCCTGGCCGACAGCGGTTTCGCCTTGGGCGGCATGAACATCCACTATCTGGAAAAACGCTTGCGCGAGCAGAAGGACGCGGCGATCGGGTTGGGTTGAACGACACTTCAATCTGTTGAGGGAGCGCCGGAAGGCGCGATGCTATTTGCGACTTGATCCCGCCAATCGCGCCTTCCGGCGCTCCCTCAAAAGCACCCATCGACGAGCGCGCTGCCTTGATCCGCAGCCCGTCTGCTTAAACGACTCTGTGCTTGCACGACGCACCGCTTGAACGAACCTATGCCTTTCCTGCAACTCACTCTGCGCTGCACTGAGGCCGACCAGCCGCGTATCGAACACGCGTTGCAAGAGCTTGGTGCCTTGGCGATCACCTTGCGCGACGCCAACGCAGACGCAGCGGATGAACAGGCCATTTTTGAGCCTGGCGTCGGCGAACAACCGCTGTGGGCGCAGATGCAGCTGATCGCCCTGTTTGCAGCCGGCAGCAACGCCGACTCCCTGTTGTATGCCTTGGAAGCGCTGGACTCGGCGATTGATACCGCATCGGCCGAGTTCTGCGAGGTCGCAGACCAGGACTGGGAACGGGCTTGGATGGATCAGTACGAACCACTGCAATTTGGGCGGCGCACCTGGATTGTGCCGTGGAATCGCGACTTGCCGGCGGCAGCCGACGTGGCTGATGCCGCCGTGCTGCGGCTTGATCCGGGTTTGGCATTTGGTTCGGGCACGCATCCCACGACGGCGCTCTGCCTGGAATGGCTGGATGGGCTGGATCTGCGGGGCGTGCGAGTCCTCGATTTCGGTTGCGGCTCGGGCATCCTGGCGTTGGCGGCGTTAAAGCTGGGCGCCAGCCATGTCGTTGCCATCGACAACGATCCGCAGGCGCTGATCGCCACCCGCGACAACGCCGAGCGCAACGGCCTCGCAACTTCCATTGACGTACTCGCCCCAGCGGATGCACCGACGGCGCGGTTTGCAGTCGTGGTCGCCAACATTCTGGCTTCGGCTCTCGATGCCTTGGCACCGCAATTGGCCGCCTATGTGGCGCCGGGTGGACGGATTGCACTGTCGGGAATTCTGCTCGGCCAAGAACCGGCGTTGCTGACCCGCTACCAGCCATGGTTCGAACAGTTGCTAGTCAGCACGCGCGAAGACTGGCTGCGCATCGAGGGCGTGCGTCGGACACAATAGTGGCGTGTTCACTCAATGCGCCTATTGCGAGACCGTCTACCCGCTGCCACCCAGGCT
>JBBQQV010000017.1:0-15809 GCA_038215505.1 Lysobacterales bacterium | reverse complement strand
GGAACTCACTTAGAGTTCCGGTATGCACACGTACGCGCTCGGCACGCTGGCGCAAAGTATCGAAGTGTTCCGCGCGCAGATAGTTGGGACAGCAATCGCGGCGATAGGCACCATGCAGATACACCCGCCAGAAGTAGTTCTCGCGAATCGGCAGTTCGGTGGTCAGATAGCGCAGCTTGTCTTCGATGAAGGCGTTCAGGCCACCGGGATATTGGCGCTGGATCAAGGCCAGTTGCGCCCGCGGCACGCCGACCAGACTCAACATGGCGGGTTGTCGCACCAACCAGCGTAGCAGCGGGGTCCATAGCTTGGGCTCAAGCTCGGCGTAGATCTGCCGCTGCTCGTCCAGGCTGCTGGCCTCCATCAAGCGCTCAGCGGCACGCGCCAGCTGTGGGCGAAGCAGGCGCATGCCAATACGCGCCAGCCAAGCAACATCGCCGGCCGCGCCGCGAAAGTAGAATGAGCCCCGCCCGCGTTTGCTGAAAGCCTTCGGGTGAGCATCCCAATACGCTTGGCTTGAGGCCGACAGCAGCGGACGCAGACGCTGATACGCAGCGGCAAAATCGGCATGCCAGCCTTCGCCAAACAATTGCCAGAGCAGGGCGTGATCGGCGCGTTGCAACACCGCCAGCTTCAGCTCGAGCAGGGCGTTCTGGCGCGGATTCATATCGACGCAGTCCACGCTGGCGGGATCGTCCAACAGGTAGTCAAGTGCGTTGCAGCCAGCGCTGGTGATCATCACCACCCGATGCTCTGGCGCGAGCCCCAACAGCTCACGATCCGCGCGTGGATCCTCCCAGCAACTGTTGTAGATCAGCCGGGAGCCGTGGACTTTGGCAAACCAGGCGTCATAGGCACGATTCTTCAAGCTCACAGGCAGGCTCCGGCAGGATTCAACCCATGAGCTTGGCCCGAAGATATGACAAGCACATTTGCTGTTTCGCGTTGATCTGCGAGTAGGCGCAGATTGGCCTGATTAAAAAAGGTGCGACGGCTGATTATGATCGCTATGTCCAGTTCGCAACTACGCGCAGTGGGCTTCCAGCACCTTTTTTGGAAAGCGCCGGAACCCGTCCGCATCTATGCATAGTTGCAATGCGCTCAGGAATCGCTTAGGCGTGTCTGGTGCCCGGAACCGACGCAAGGCAATGTCTGGCGGCGCCAGCCGCGCGGGTGCTTTTTCTTTCATCGCGGATTGGCCGCAGAGACCACAGACGTCGCGCTCGAAGGGGCGTGGCACTGGCATTCCGTGACGGTGCGAGCCGGCCCATCGGTCAGCCATTTTATGGCATCGAGCGGTGAACGGCGCTCATGGCGGCCTCCGCTTGCGGCCCCCCTGCACCCAGTCACGAAAACCATGTCGAGGCATGCAGGCTTGATCACATCAAACATCGCCTCAAACATCGCGTCAAAGCAGCGTCTGCGCCATCCATCTCGCAGCAACTGCGCATCGTTGCGAACTGTGCATAGGGGCCGATGACGGCCTTTGGAGGCGCCTACGAAGTGGTCGCAGCGAAAGGCGGATAAGCATCCTGGTAGGCGCTTGTGGCCATTCGCTACTTTGCCAAGTGATCGTCGGCAGCACGACGAACAAGGTGCTGCGTGGCTGTCGGATTCTGATGTTGCTGCTGCACTGAGTGCAGCAGCAGGGGCAGGCCTCAGCGAGGATCGATCACGTCGGCGATCAGGGTCTGCGGCAACAGGCCGTGCGCCGTACCGCTGCCCAGATTCAACACTGCCGAGAACGTCAGACCGCCAAACGGATCGCTGATGTCGTTGGCGCTGAACTCGGTAGCGTCGGCGGTCAGTTCGCCTTCATTGACGACTGCTGCTGCCCCCTTCACCGCTTGCGATTTGCGGCTGACCGAGTTGCCGACGATGCGCGAGCGCTGCATGTCGAGTCTGCCGTGATTTTCGATCAGGCCGCTGGCGTCATCAATGCCATGAATCTGGTTGTAGCCGATCAAGCTATCGCACAACGTCAGCGTGCCGAAGTTGAGGACGATGGCTTCGGCGTCTTCATTGAATGAGTCGGTGATCGCCACGTGGTCGAGCGTCAGCGTGCCGTGATTGCGCAACGCACCAAGGCTGCCTTCGGCGAGAGTCAGATTGCTGATGACGGCGGTGGCGCCAGCGGCGACCTCCATCAAGTACATTCTGGTCGCCGCGTAGCGACGGATTTCGGCTCCGTTGCCGTCGATCTGGACATCACCACGCAGCGGCGGCAGCGCGAGCCCCGCTGAATCTGTCAGCTCCAGCGTGTAAATGCCGCCTGCGGCGAGCGTGATGCGGTCCGGTCCGGGAGTCTGCGCAGACTGCTGCAGCGCGTGGATCAGCGCCGCCACATCGCGATTGCTGATCTCGAAGTCGTCGGCTTGGGCTGCGCCAAACGGCAGCAGGGGAGCAAGAAGGAGGAGGAGAGCGACGGGTGCGCGCATGGCGGCGGTCCTTTGGTTGAGACAGCCCCACCATGCCCATCGAAACTAGAGCGAGCACTCAGGAAAACCGAAATGTCATGTGCCATTCAGCGTATTTGTGAACCAGGTCGCTTTTTTTTCACTCGACGAGCGCCGGCGGGGCGTACTTTTGCAGGGCTTCCACAGCGTTTCGTCCAGCTCGGCGGCAGCGGGGAGCTGTCGGACATAGGTGGTCGAGCGGATAGTCGCCTGCGGGGGACAGACTGAAAGGATTTGCAGGCTCGTAGCACCGCTAGAGGCGATGAATCGGCGGAAACTGATTCGACACGATGAGGGGAGAGGCGGACCCGCTAGGTAACCGCGGTGCGGTGAAATCGTCCGCGCATCGGTTGGCATCCCCTGCGGCTTGATTCCTGTCCGGTTTGATTCTGGTCAAGCCCGCTGGCCACACCGATGGTCGAGAATGACCGACCAGGACAGATGCCAACTCTATGCCCCCGTCCGCAGCGAGATCCCAGCACGTGTCCAAATCCTTCAGCCCGCAGATTGCCTTGAAGCCTGATGAATGGGCTCGGCACGATCTGTCTTTACGCTACGGCAAAGCGCTTCCGAAGCCACCCTGGCCCAATCTCTCCCAGTCAGTGTTGCCAGTTGGTGCTTGCAGCATCATGCATTTCTCGCTGACGGAGGGAGCAAGTGCTGTTGCCAACGGCGAATGGCTGTTTCCGGTGGGAGGTGGCGACGGGAAAGTCGCTGCGAAGAGTGAGGGACCTGCTGATTGAGGGGCCTGGTCAGCCAGTCGAGTTCCTCCTCACTCCCGATGGCTGGATGCAGCTCATGTGAAATTTGCAACCCCAGTTCAAAATGTTTTTGATTCGGTGCGTCGAGCTGCTGGCGAAGTTCACAGGCAGCCACGACTTCCGCATGGATGGCTGTGGCTGTGTTGGACCGGGTCGGCTCAGATTGCTGTAGTTGGCGCATCAAGGTGTGCTGCTTGAGCGCAACAGTCGGCTTCAATCTCAGCCGCGATCCGGCCCAATGTCGCCAGCTATGCAGGGCTGGGGTGAGTTGCGCGTCACTGGCACTACACTTGCCCAATGAGCATTGAGGGCCATGTCCAACTTGCGTACGCGCCTGACGGCGCCAGCGAACTGTGTCTGCTGGGCGACTGGACGTTGCCGCACCTGCAGCGCTGCCGTGCGCAGCTGTTGGCACTCTCCAGCCTGCCCGAACGCTGGCAAGCGCAGGGGCTGGGCGCGCTGGATACCGGTGGCGCCCTGCTGCTGGCCTCGACCCGGCGCGCGCGCGGGCTGAGCACCGACATCAACAGCCTACCTGGGCTGTCGCAAGAGGCGCGGGCGCTGTTCGCCATGGTGCTTGAGCAGAGTGAGATGGTGGCACCTGCGGCGGCGCCGCTGAATGGCTTTCGCGAACTGCTGGCGCGGATGGGCCGGGCGCTGGAAAGCCAGTGGCTGCAGACCCGCGAACTGCTTGGCTTCGTTGGTCTGACCTTGGTCACCTGCGGACTTATTCTGACCGGCAAGCGCCGCCTGCGCTGGACCTCGACGGTCTTCCACATGGAGCAGTCCGGGCTGGATGCGGTGCCGATCGTCGCCCTGTTGTCGTTTCTGGTGGGCTCGGTCGTGGCCTTCCTTGGTGCCACCGTGCTGGGTGACTTCGGCGCCTCGATCTTCACCGTCGAACTGGTGTCGTATTCCTTCCTTCGCGAGTTTGGTGTGCTGCTGACGGCCATCCTGCTGGCCGGTCGCTCCGGCAGCGCGTTCACGGCGCAGATCGGCTCAATGAAGAGCCGCGAGGAGCTGGATGCGATCCGCGCGCTTGGCCTGGATCCGATGGAGATGCTGGTGGTGCCGCGGCTGCTGGCGCTGCTGGTGATGCTGCCGCTACTGGCGTTCCTGGCGATGCTGGCTGGCTTGGCCGGCGGCGCCATCGTCGGCAGTCTGGCGCTGGACATCACGCCGGGCATGTTCATTTCGCGCCTGTATGAGATGACCGAGGTACGGCATCTCTGGGTCGGTCTGTCGAAGGCACCACTGTTTGCCTTCCTGATCGCGGTGGTCGGCTGTCTGGAGGGTTTCAAGGTCGAAGGCAGTGCCGAATCGGTCGGTCGCCACACCACGTCGGCGGTGGTGCAGTCGATCTTCCTGGTGATTCTGTTCGACGCCCTGTTCGCGATCTTCTTCATGCAGCTGGATGTATGAGCGAGGCCGAGACAGTCATCCGCGTTCGCGACCTGCGCAGCCAATTCGGTGCCCAAGTGGTGCATGACGGACTGAACTTGGACGTCCGCCGTGGAGAGGTGATGGGAGTCATCGGCGGCTCCGGTGCTGGCAAATCGGTGTTGCTGCGCAGCGTGGTCGGGCTGCGCCAGCCCGATGGCGGCAAGGCGGAGGTGCTGGGTGTCGACCTGTCGCGCGCGGCTGCGGCGCAGCGGCAGGCGATCGAGCGCCGCTTTGGCCTACTTTTTCAGGACGGCGCCTTGTTCTCCTCGTTGACCGTGGCCGAGAATGTTGCACTGCCGCTGAAGGAGCAGTACGCACTGCCGCCGGAGCTGCTCGACCCGCTGGTACTGCTGAAAATCCGCCTCGCCGGATTGCCGGACAGCGCCGCCCACAAGTATCCGGCGCAGCTGTCAGGCGGCATGCGCAAGCGCGCCGGTCTGGCGCGCGCCATCGCGCTGGATCCGGAGATCCTGTTTCTGGACGAGCCGACCTCTGGCCTCGACCCGATCGGTGCCGCGCATTTTGATTCGCTGCTGGTCACCCTGAAGCGCGCGCTAAACCTAACCGTGTTTCTGGTGACCCACGATCTCGATAGTCTTTACGCCATCTGCGACCGGGTGGCGGTGCTCGCCGACGGCAAGGTCATCGTTGTTGATCGCGTCGAAGTGGTAGAACGGTTCCCGCACCCGTGGGTGCAGGAGTGTTTCCGCGGACCGCGCGCGCGCGGCGCGCGGCGCAATCAGGACGTCGCCTGACGGAGGTCAATTTGGAAACCCGGGCACATCATGTGGTGATTGGCGCGTTTGCGCTGGCGGTGCTGATTCTGGGCATGGCGTTTGCGCTGTGGATCGGCAAGAGCACGCTGGATCGGCAATGGCAGGACTATGTGATCGTCTTCAACGAGTCGGTCACCGGGCTGACCGTGGGCGGTTCGGTGCAGTACAACGGGATCCAGGTAGGTGACGTGCGGCGGCTGTCGCTCGACCCGCAGGATCCGTCGCGGGTGATGGCGGCGGTGCGCATCGACGCCACCGTGCCGGTGAAGACCGACACCCACGCCAAACTGACCTTTACTGGCCTGACTGGTGTGGCCCTCATCCAGCTCAGCGGCGGCTCGCTGGAGGCGCCGCGGCTGCAGACCTCGGCCGATACGCCTAGCGTCATCGTGGCCGACCCTTCGGCCCTGCAGCAGCTGATGTTGAGCAGTGAGGACATCGCAACTACCGCCAGCGAGGTGCTGCTGCGCATCAACCGCCTGCTCAACGAGGAAAACGTCGCTCGGGTCGGCTCGACACTCGACAACCTGGCGACGATCAGCGGCGCGGCCGCCGACGGCCAGGACGACATCCGCACCGTGCTGCGTGAGGCGGCGTCGGCCAGCCAGCGACTGGCCGAACTGCTCGGCGGTGCCGAAAAGGTGATGCTGCGTCTGGACTCCAGCCTGACCCGCGCCGACCAGGCGCTGAGCCGTGAGATGCCGCAGCTGCTGGCCCGGCTGGACGCCAGCCTCGGCTCGCTGCAGCGGCTCAGTGAAAACGCCGAAGGCCTGATCGCCGACAACCGCGGCGCAATCGCCGACTTCAGTCAGCAGGGTCTGGCCCAGGTCGGTCCCAGCTTGATCGAGTTGCGTGGTCTTATCGCTGATTTGCGGCAGATCTCGGCACGCGTCCAGGAGAGCCCGCCCGACTTTGTGCTTGGGCGGCAGTCATTGCCGGAGTACTCGCCGCCATGAAGTCCGCTGTCATCCTGCTTTGCCTGCTGCTGGCGGGCTGCCTCGGCACGCAGAAGCGTGCGCCGCTGCAGGTCATCACGGCGCCGCCGGCGGCGGTCAAGTCGACGCCCGAGGTCGCAATCGACCGCCAGCTGACCGTGGCACTTCCGAGTGCCGCCGCCATGTTCGATGGCCGCCGCGTGGTGGCGCGGCACGGCAACGGTGAGCTGGCCTATCTGAGCGGCGTGAGCCTGCCAGACAGCGCGCCGGCGCTGGTCCGGGATGCACTGATCTTCGAACTGCAGCGCGCCGGATTCCGCGCCGTCGAACGCCAGGGCAACGGCCTGCGCGGCGATCTCGCGGTCAACCTGCAGCTGCAGCGCTTCGAGGTCGACTACAGCGACAGCCGCCAGCCACGCGGGCGCGTGCACCTGCAGGTGCTGCTGATTGACAGCCACAGCGGACGCGCGCTGGGCAGCAGCGGATTTTCTGCCGAGCGGCCGTCTGCTGCCAGCGATGCGCAACAGGGCGTCCGTGCTCTGCTCGCCGCCAGCACAGAGGTGCTGGAACAGGCCAGCGACTGGTTGGTGGACGCCGCCGCGGCGTCAGCGCCGGCCGTCAGCAAATCTTCGAACACGCAGAACTGATCGCTGCCACTGGCCGGTTGCGCTGGCAGCGGGGTGCTGCCGCATCAGGCCCGGCCCAGCCCGGCCCCGCCAACGACGGGCTTGATTCGATTTCAGGCGTGCGCTCTGCCTTCGGAACACGCTGACCGCTGCAGGGCAATCTCCAGCAGTTCACTGCCGCCAATTCGGGAAGGCGATGCGTTGACTCAAGCCTGGGGCCGCCGCCGTGTTTGGGGAGCGGCGGCAGTCGCGAGAAGCCACCTCTCAGGCGCCCCGTTTCGTGGCTGCCGGCGCTTCCACAGCGGATTGATCAAGTTGTTTTCTGCACTTTCAGGGTGACTTTGCGTCGACGCGTTGAAATGGGTTCGCTGGACCGAGCGACATGAAAAGTTTCTCAACGCTCAAGCGATGTCGGTAACGCGGCTACTGCCACGGCTCTAGCCCGAATTTTTCATAAAAGTGGGCGACTATCGTCTATCCCATTGATATAATTGGGGATGCCATAATACCGCGTCGGACGAAGCATAGACGAGATTGCCCATGGAGACGTCTACCCCGGCTCAGTTGCGCTTTCCTGCCATCGCCGGTTTCACGGGCAGCTTCCCACAACCGGCACAGATGAACAGACGAGCGATTGGGCCCATCGGCAGATTTCCGCCGATGCGCTGGACCTGCTCCCACTGCAGGCGGGACAATGGGCAGGCATACTGTGCCACGCACGGTTTGGGTGCGGCACTGGGGTTACTTGGCGGTTTCGACCGTGCCGCATCGGCTTGATCGGCGCTGCCGGTCTACGCGGAATCGAAGGCGCTGTTAGCCGCGACCGCAGCGTGCTCGCCGAGCCGTGAGCTTCCTCCCCCCAAATCTCTACTCGACCCCGCCAGCCAAGTCGGTCAAGCGGTAGCTGTCATCCTGCGATTGAGGAGTTCGCCAGATTTACGCGGTTTGTGGCAGCCATCTACAGGTATTGAAAGGAAGTGGGGCCATGGCGCAGTTTCAGGTACGCAAAGATCAGTTCGAGACGTGTCGGGTGGTGGGCACGGATGAAGCCGTTGACGCTTCGCTGCTCAACGGTGGCGATGTGCTGCTGCGGGTGGATCGGTTCGCGTATACGGCCAACAACATCACTTATGCGGTGGCTGGCGATAGTCTGGGTTACTGGCAGTTTTTCCCGGCGCTGGGCGCCGACTCGGTTGGCTGGGGCATCACCCCGGTATGGGGCTTTGCGGACGTGGTGATTTCGAAAGCTGACGGCGTGCCAGTAGGCGAACGCTTGTTTGGTTATTTTCCGCCGGCTGACATGTTGACCATGACGCCGGTTCGAATCAGCGCGCAGCGGCTGTTTGACGGTGCCGCGCATCGCGCCGCGTTGCCGCCGGGCTACAACAGCTACACCCGCGTCAACGCAGAGGCAGGCTATGACCGCCGCTTGGACGCCATTCGGATGCTGCTGTTTCCACTGCATATGACCTCGTTCTGTCTGTGGGACATGCTGCAATCCAAAGGCTGGTTCGGAGCGAGGCAAATCCTGATTCTGAGCGCGTCCAGCAAGACCAGCATCGGACTCGCCCTTGCGATGTCAGCGGATACCGAGGCACCGCCGGCAATCGCCTTGACCTCCAAGCAACATGCCGGGTTTGTAACTCGGCTCGGGCTTTACCAGCAGGTGCTGAGCTACACCGAATTGGCAGGTCTCGATGCGCGAATTCCGACCGCCATTGTCGACATGTCCGGCAATGCCGATGCGCTGTCTGAATTGAGGGCTGTGCTTGGTGACAACATGCGCCGCTGCATCAACGTTGGGATGACGCATTGGCAGGCGGGCGTGTCGGCATCGACATCAGCGGCTGACCGCAGCGAGTTCTTCTTCGCTCCTGCACATATTCAAAAGCGCATCCATGATTGGGGTGCGGAAGGGTTCGCCGCCCGCACAGCGGAGTTTTTAAGGCGCTCGGCGGAGCACAGCCGAGCGTGGATGCAAGTCAGCACGTTGGCTGGGCTGGACGGCCTGGCTGCGGCGTATCCGGATATCTGTGCAGGGCGGATAGCGGCAGAGCAAGGCCTGATCGTTGTGATGTAGGGGCCGTGTTTGGTAGGTCTGTGGATGTCAGGTCAGTGGATGTCAGGTCAGTGGATGTCAGGTCAGTGGGTGTCAGGTCAGTGGGTGTGGGAGCGGCGGAAGCCGCGAAGACCATTGCCTCGAGTTGAGGCCTTCGCGGCTTCCGCCGCTCCCACACCCGCCGCTCCCACACCCGCCGCTCCCACACCCTCCGCTGCAAATCCGCCGCTGCAAATCCGCCGCGCCATCAGACCTGGGCCGGGTGGCTAGAAATCCGCGTCCAGCACAATCCGATAGCGCGCCTTACCAGCACGCAGATGCTCCATGGCCGCGTTAACGTCGCTCATCGGATAGTGCTCGGTCTGCGGCGTCACCTGATGGCGGGCGGCGAAATTGAGCATGGCGTCAATTGCATTGCGTGAGCCGGTGGGCGATCCGGAGACTGTTTTTTGTCCCATCAGCAGCGGAAACACGGGAATTGCCATCGGCTCCAACACGGCACCGACCACATGCAAGCGGCCATTCGGCGCCAACGCGGCGAGCAGGCCGTTCCAGTCCAAGGTCGCGTTCACCGTATCGATGATGAGGTCGAGACTGCCAGCCAGTCCGGCGATTGCTTCGGCATCGCCGGTGGCGACCACGCGGTGCGCGCCAAATGCGCGCGCTTCTTCGGCTTTGGATTGGCTGGAGGTGAATGCGGTGACTTCGCAGCCCCAGGCCTTGCAAAATTTCAGCGCCATGTGGCCGAGTCCGCCAATGCCAATCACGCCGACTCTGGCGGTGGGTGGAATGCCGAACTCGCGTAGCGGCGTGAACACGGTGATGCCGCCGCACAGCAGCGGCCCGCTTTCGCGCGGATCCAAGCCTTCGGGCAATGGCATCACCCACACCCAATGCGCGCGAACACGATCCGCAAAGGCGCCATGGCGTCCGAGCAGGGTCGGTTGTGCGCTGACGCAGAGGTTCTGCTGACCCGACAAGCACGGCGTGCAGTGCATGCAACTGGTCGCATACCAGCCCAAGCCCACGCGCTGGCCCACGCTCACGCCTTTGGCGTGCGGACCCATTGCGACGACCCGGCCAATGGCCTCGTGGCCGGGCACGAACGGGTATTGGGTCATGCCCCATTCGTTGTCGAGCAACGACAAATCCGAGTGGCAGACGCCGCAGTGTTCAACCGCGATCTCGACATCCTCGCCACCCAGCGGGCCGGGATCGTACTCAAACGCTTGCAGCGGGGCACCAGCGGCGGGCGCGGCCCAGGCGCGAATCATCGACATGCTCGGCTTCCTTAAAGATCGGAGCATCAATGGTACGGCGCGCAAGTGTTTCTGTGATGTCGCTGACGCTCACCAGCGGATCCAAGTGGCTGCCGCTTCAGCCCGGTCGGCGGATTCCGGCAACACTGCATGCAAGCCAATGGCGACGGCCGGATTCAATCCTGCTCAGCAGCGGCCTCACGCCCTTGCTGCCGAATCAAAGCTTCCTGGCGGGCATCGACAATCGATTCCATGACCGCGCCGACATCGGCACGGTGCGTGTCAAACACAAACTTCCCGCTCAGTTCAGTGTCTGCGGCCAGCTCAGCTTTCTCAAACAGCGCCCACATCTCTTCACCGAAGTGGGTGTCCAGCAAGGCCGGCGCGAAGCGGCCCAAGCTGCTGCGCAGGTTGTGCACATCACGCAGCAACATCGCACGCGCCGCATTGTTGCCGGCGGCGCTGACGACTTGAGGGAAGTCGATGATGACTGGCCCGTCAGCCGCCACCAACACGTTGTATTCGGACAAATCGCCGTGAATCAGGCCGAGGCACAGCATCCTCTGCACGTCTTTCATCAGGCGCTGATGAAAAGAAAGGGCGTCTTCCATGCTCAGTTCCACTTCGCCCAGGCGCGGCGCACTTTGGCCATCGGCGTCGGTGATCAGACTCATCAGCAAGACGCCGTGAAAAAAACCGCGCGGTTGCGGCACGCAGACGCCCGCATCCGCCAGTTGATACAGCACGTCGGCTTCGGTATTTTTCCATTCGGCCTCCTGCTGCTTGCGGCCAAAGCGCGAGGCCTTGCCGATGGCACGCGCTTGCCGACTGCCACGTACCTTGCGTCCCTCCTGATACTGCACACGCGCCTGAAAACTGCGCTGCGCCATGTCCTTGTATACCTTGGCGCATAACACCTGCGTCCCCGACTGAACGACGTAGACCGAGGCCTCTTTGCCACTCTTCAGCGGTCGCAGAACGGCGTCGACAATGCCGTCGTCGATCAGAGGCTGCAGGCCCTTCGGGGTCTTCATTACGCGCGGCTGTCAAAGAGGGGCGCGCATTATGAGTCATTGACTCGAAATGTCTGCGTAACAATCTGTCGGACGCGAACAGTCCAGAACAATCCGTGCGCCGCATGTGCTTGCTTCGCCTGGGTGACAAGGCGGAGTTATTGTCACGCGATTGCAATGCGCGTCCCTTCCAATTGCCGGTTTTCAAGCACCGGAGATTGGCAGCATGAACAAGCATCCTTTGACGCAGGCGCTGACCTTGGCTTTGGCCGGGTCGATGCTCGCCTTCGCGTCTGCCGCCCACGCGCAAGCCGTCTCCGGCGGCACCTCTGCCAAGGCCGATCAACGGGTCGCCTTGGACAGCATTCAAGTCGAAGGAAAGATCTTCTACCGTGACCGCACCGATGCCCCCGCAACTCTGGTCTATGACTTGGAGTATTTCCAGCAGTTTGAGCCGCTGACTGTCGGCGACATGCTGAAGCGCGTGCCGAGCGTTGCATTTTTGTCGGATGTGCTCGAGTACGACGGTGTGCGGCTGCGCGGACTGGATCCGGGCTACACGCAAATCCTGATCAACGGCAAACGGGTTCCCGGCGGCGGCTTTGATCGCTCGTTCTTCGTTGATCGCATCCCGGCCGAATTGGTCGAGCGCATCGAGATCAACCGATCCTCATCGGCGGATCGCAGCGGCGACGCGGTGGCGGGCTCGCTGAATATCGTGTTGCGCGATGGCTATTCGTTGGACGGTGGTTACCTGCGTGTTGGCGGCTTGCGCTTTGATGACAGCGAGTTCGAACCCAGCGTCAGCGCAGTGTGGGGTGGTGAGGCGTTGGGCGGTCGCTTGCTGCTGGGGGCCAATGCACAGGGCCGTCGCAATCCCAAGGACAAGTTCAGTCAGCGTTTCGACGAGCCGGGCGGTGAGCTCGACAACAGCGAGGTGCAGACCGACATCCGCAGCGGCGAAGACTATTCATTCAATGCGGATTACAGCCGCGAGCTGGGCACAGGTCGCTTCGGCTTGAATGCATTTTTTGTGCGCACTGATCGCTTGCAAGACGAGGATTCGATCGAATACGCAGGCGGCATCGAAACCGACGCCAACATCCTGACCGTCAATGTCAACGATCTCGACATTCGCACCGATAACTGGGGCATCGGCAGTGAATACGAGTTTGCGATGGCCGCTGGCGAAACGCGTCTGCGGTTTGGCTATGCGGGCTTTGACGACGAACAATTCGAGTTTGAGGATGAGTTTGAATACCGGCGCGATGCGATTCCATTTCCAGAAGATGATCGCTTCACCGGCGAGCAGACCTTTCTCGATATCGAAGATCGTGAGTTGACGGCCGAACTGCGTCATCAACGCGAATTCAACGATTTCGAATTGGCGTTTGGTCTCGATTACACCCGCAAATCGCGCGATACCTCGATCATCGAAGACCGCAATCGCATCACCATCCCCAACGCGCCCGCGCCGCGACCGGTCATCCCCGGCGCGTATGGGCCATTCCTGCAGGTGCCAGGTGGCGTCAACACCATCGATGAGGATCGCTTCGAGCCCTTCGTCAAGTTCAGCGGTGACAGCGGTCCGCTCGAATGGGAATTCGGCGTGCGCTACCAGTACACGGATGTGCAGATCGAGGATTTCACTTTGCCTGCGGGCGGGCGCGACTCCGACAACGATTACGGCACTCTGCTGCCGTCCGGTCATCTCTTGTACAACCTTGACGAGGATCGTCGCTTGAGTTTCTCCATCGCGCGCACGGCGCGGCGGCCGGGCTTTGACCAGATTTCGCCGGCACTGTTGACTGGCGAATTGGGTGATAACGACCTGCTGGGCAATCCGGACCTCGACCCGGAGGACGCGTGGGGGCTTGATCTGGGCTTTGAGCAGCGCTTGGGCAGCGATGGCATCGTCGGCGTCAATCTGTTTTACCGTGATATCAAGGATCTTATCGAGATCGCCAATACCGGCATTGAGGGTGATGACGGCCCCGGCAGTTTCGTTTTGACCCCGCGCAACACGGGTGATGGCGAGGTTTGGGGGGCGGAGTTGGATTTGTCCACACCGCTGTCGGCATTCGGCATGGATAACACTGGCGTGTTTTTCAACTATTCATGGTTGGATAGCGAGATCGACGATCTGTTCGGCACGCGCCGTTTCAATGACCAGTCCAACTACGTATTCAATCTGGGCTTTATCCAGGAACTACCCCAGCTCGCGGCGTCTTTCGGCGTCACCTACAGAGAGCAGGGCGATGCCTTTGGTCGCATCGTCGGCGAAGAAGTGCGCACCTCTTACGACGGTGACCTCGAAGCCTTTGTCGAGAAGCGCTTGGGTGAGCAGTGGACGTTGCGTTTGACGGGTTCAAATTTGCTGGACGCGTCGAAGGATGAGATTTTCGACAAGTTCAACACCATCCAAGGTCAACTTGATCGCGACTACGACGAATTCGAAATCGAAACGGAGACCGGTGGGCGGGTCTATCAGTTGATGTTCCGCTACGCGTTCTGAGCCAGTCGCGTTCACAGGCTGCGGCAGCCGCACCGATCAATCGGTGCGCTACGGCTACAGGCAATCGGTCATCGTTGCCGGTGGGTCAGCCTCGCCGTAGCGAAGCCGCAGCATCCGCACCGGTGTCGGCTGCATCTGCAACACCAGCACATGACCGTAACTGCTGTCGCAGAGATTGGGCAGTGTCGGCCCTCCCAGTGCCTTGGCAATCGCAGTGACGGTGTTGCTGTGGCCGACCACCAACACGCCCCGCGACTGTTCGCGCACGGCCGCTGCCGTTGCTGCGATATGGCTTTCACCCGCACCTGCGGCAATCACCTGCGGAGTCAGCCCGCGCTTGCTCGCGAGCGGTGCCGCAGTGGCTTGAGTGCGTTTGAATTGGGTCGTGATGATGGCGCCGATGTCGGCGTCCTGCAGCGCATCGGCGAGTTGCTGTGCGCGCCGCTGGCCGGCGGCAGACAGCGCCGGATCATCGCTGGCCGGCTCTGTCTGTTTTTCCGCGTGCCGCACCAACACCACAAAGGGTGGCGTGGCGTGGGCGTGGGTGGTGCAACCCAACAACACCAACGTGGCGAGCAGATGCCGCTGCAGCCCCGCAACACGCGCCTTGGGATTCAGGTCACGCATTGGGTGCGGCCTCAACCCCGGCGTTCAACGCGGCGCGAGACGGGGACGACATCAGACGCTTAAGACATCAGCTCTCATGAAATCAGGCTTGCCGCGCTCAGGCCTCATTGATCCAACTTGAAGTCGATCTGCTGTTGCGTTTGGAAAGGACGGCCCGAGGGTTGGAAGCGCAACCCTTCGACCATGCGCAGGGCTTCGCGGTCGAAGATGCCGCGTGGGTTGGCGCTGGTCACGCGTGCGTTGGCGGTGGTGCCGTCTGGCTGGATCGTGAAGGAGACGACAACAACGCCTTCGGTACCACGGCGCAGCGCTTGCGTGGGATAGCGCATTGAAGGTTGACTGACGAGTTTTGGGCGCACACCTGGGTCTGCTGCTGCAGGCGTAGCCGGCCGTGGCGTTGCCGCAGCTGGCGTCGTTGCAGCGGGTGTTGTTGCAGCCGGCGCTGGGGTAGTGGCTGCGGGTCGACTTGGAGCCGGTGTGGTCGGCGCTGGCGCGGCAACGGCAGGCGCTGCGGTCGGCGTTGGCGCCACGGGCTCTGGCGTCGGCGGCGGATTCGCCGCGGCGGCTTCTGCGGCGGCCTCGGCCGCGGCGGCGCGTGCCAACCCGCGTTCGGTTTCCAACTCGGCCTCTGCTAGTTGATCGCGCAAGCGTTGCAGCGAGGTTGCACCGGGTTGCGCGCGTTCCAGCAGCGCAAGCACGCGGGCCGCTTCCGGACGGTTGTCGTTGGTGATCGCGCGCTCGACCCAGACCAAGCCGTACGGCAGGATATCGGTGACAGCCATCCTAGTCTGCGTCACTTGGTCGGCGGAGGCCATGGCATCCGACAATCGCGCGGGCTTGCCTTTGCTGTCTTCGCCAGCGGGCGCGGCGGTGGCTTCGGCTTGTTCGATGGCCGCCAAATACAGTTCCAAGGCGTTATCGCCTGCAGGCTCAAACAGCTTGTCTTCCGCGAGAGCGGCATTGGCGCGCGCCAACAAATCCTCGACCGTTTCAGTCGGAGCCGGCGTCACCGGCTGCTCGGTGGCGGCGGGTGGCGCGGCCCCCGCTGCAGGACCTGTTGCTGCTGGTGGCGGAGGAGCGGAATCACCACACGCAGCCAGGCCAGCTGCGGCGAGCACCAATGCGGAAAAGCGAATCATCGAGGACATACGCAAGGATCTGCCAGACAAGGAGGGGAAAGACAAGTGCGGAAAGTGACCGCGTGAAGACACAATACCCGCTAAACGCGCCGATTTGCCAATGGCTGACGTACATGTTTTGTTAACTTGGTCGCAAAGTTGTGAGGTGGCGCAATTCCTGAAGATTTGCGCGCTGGCGCAGTGCGTGTCTCCAGCCCCCA
>JBBQQV010000016.1:0-16454 GCA_038215505.1 Lysobacterales bacterium | reverse complement strand
GTACACCTGCCCACCATGCGAATGGACGATCTCGCAGATCTGCACGATGTCTTCTTCGAAGACACCGTGAGTTGACGGGTAGGTGATCATCAGCGCGCCGAGACGCGCCGAATATTTCTCTGCCTTGGCGCGAATATCATCGACGTCGACATTGCCGCGCGCGTCGCACTTGGTCACGACCACGGTCATCCCGCACATCTGCGCGCTGGCGGGATTGGTGCCGTGCGCCGATTCCGGGATCAAGCAGATGTCGCGATCTGGCTGTCCTTGCGCGCGGTGATAGGCGCGAATGGCGAGCAGGCCGGCGTATTCGCCTTGCGCGCCGGAGTTGGGTTGCAGGCTGACCGCATCGTAGCCTGTGCACTCGACCAGCATGGCTTCCAGCTCGTCGATCAGCTGCGCATAGCCGGCGGTTTGCGCGGCGGGTGCCAGTGGATGGATGTTGCCGAACTCCGGCCACGTCACCGGAATCATCTCGGCGGTAGCGTTCAACTTCATGGTGCAGGAACCCAGCGGAATCATGGTCCTGTCCAGCGCCAAGTCCTTGTCGGCAAGCGAGCGCAGATAACGCAGCATCTCGTGCTCGCTGTGGTGGGTATTAAAGACCGGGTGACTCAAAAAATCGGACTCGCGGCGCAGCTCGACAGGCAGCTCGCTGGGTGCGGCTGCATCCAGAGCATCGATATCGATTTCCGCGCCGAACAATTGGCCCAGCGCCACGACGTCGGCACGCGTGCTGGTCTCGTCGAGACTGATACATAAACTATGGGCATCCAGCTCTCGCAGGTTTATCCGGGCGGCCTGAGCACGCGTGTGCACTGCATTGGCGTCGACGTCGGTTAGGTGCAGCGTGTCAAAGTAGTGGGTGTCCACATGCACGCTGGCAGCGCGCAGCCCGCTCGCCAGAATCGCGGTCAAACGATGGGTGCGCTGGGCGATCCGGAGCAGGCCATCGCGGCCGTGATACACCGCATACATCGCTGCCATCACCGCCAGCAGCACTTGCGCAGTACAGATGTTGGATGTCGCCTTCTCGCGACGGATGTGTTGTTCGCGGGTCTGCAAGGTGAGTCGATACGCCGGCTTGCCATCGGCATCGATAGATACGCCGATCAAACGCCCCGGCATCGAGCGTTTGAACGCATCGCGACAGGCCATAAAAGCCGCGTGCGGGCCTCCAAAGCCGAACGGCACGCCAAAGCGCTGGCTGTTGCCAACCACGATGTCAGCGCCCCATTCGCCCGGTGCCTTCAGCAAGGTCAATGCCAGCAAGTCGGTCGCCACCGCGACCAGTGCGCCGTGCGCGTGCGCGACGTCGCAAAGTGCCTGGTAGTCACGCACGCGGCCAAAAGTATTGGGGTATTGCAGTAACACGCCGAAGCAATCGACGCTCACAGAATCCTCTGCTGCGCCAATGCACAGCTCGATGCCAACGCCCTCGGCCCGCGTGCGCAGCACTTCAATCGTCTGCGGATGACAGTCGGCGGCGACATAAAACACGTTTGCCTTGGATTTGGCCGAGCGCTTGCACAGCGTCATCGCCTCAGCCGCGGCGGTCGCCTCGTCCAGCAGCGATGCATTGGCAATTTCCATCCCAGTGAGGTCAGTCACCATGGTTTGGAAGTTGATCAAGGCCTCCATCCGGCCTTGCGAAATTTCCGCTTGGTAAGGCGTATAGGCCGTGTACCAGGCCGGATTCTCCAGCACGTTGCGCAAGATGACGTTGGGCGTATGAGTGCCGTAATAGCCTTGGCCGATGAAGCTGCGGAAGACCTGATTCTGGTCAGCGATTTTACGGATTTTCGCCAATGCATCGACTTCATTCATCGCCGCCGGCAAGGCCAGTGGCGCATCAGATTTGATCGATGCCGGCACGATGGCGTCGGTCAGTGCATCCAGGCTGGGCTGGCCGACTGCGGCCAGCATCGACGCAATCTCGCCTTCATTCGGGCCGACGTGGCGTTCAATGAAGGCGCCGTGGTGTTCGAGGGTGCGGAGAGATGGTGTTGACATGGCGGGTACTCGGAATGAGAGAGGGCGGTAATCGGCGCGTGCGTTCCGGCCCAAGCCCTTGCAGGGGCTTGTGCGTTCGTGGGCTCGTGGCTCGCGCCACTCGAAAGCCCCACTCACCCCTCTGTCCTTGATGCCTGAGAGTTTGAAGCTGGCAAAGACCAGCCACGTGCCCCTTCGGCGCCGGGTTTGACCGGTCTCTCCAGAGTTACTCGCGCGTGACGGTACTGGGAGCCTGAGCGATTACGGGCGTTACGCCTTCGGCAGCGGCGTGTCCCAAATGGAACCGCCACTTCTCCCGCCACGAGCATTGAGCGAAGAGAAGTATAACGGAGGCAAAGTCAGCGACCGGTGATCCCATTGTTTTTCCGGCAGGCCCGAGCAGGAAGCCGCTCCGTCAATGGCGCAGAATTGAGTCCTCCTCGCTCGCTTGGAAAAACCTGTGCGAAATCTCGGAAAACTTTTTGCCCTATGCGCCTTGGTGTGTGCTTGCAGTGCACCGGTGCGGCCATCGGCTGAGCAGTCATACGACCTGATCCTGCGCGGTGGAACCGTGATCGACGGCAGCGGCGGGCCGTCACGTCAACTCGATGTCGCGCTGCGTGGCGATCGGATAGCGGCCCTGTTGCCCGCCGGTACTGCGGCCAAGGCGACGCGCGAGATCGACGTCACTGGCCTCGCCGTGGCACCAGGTTTCATCAACGTGCTGTCGTGGGCGATCGAGTCACTGATCGAAGACGGTCGCGGCCAGTCGGACTTGCGCCAAGGGGTGACCATGGAGATTTTCGGCGAGGGCTCATCGATGGGCCCGCTTAACCCAACGATGAAGGCCAACGCCATCCGTGAACAGACCGACGTCCGCTACGCCATTGAGTGGACATCGCTGGGCGGGTACTTGGATTACCTTGAAAAGCGCGGTGTTTCCATGAATGTCGCATCTTTTGTCGGCGCCACGACGGTGCGCGAACATGAGTTGGGCGAAGTTGATCGCGCGCCATCCGCCGCTGAGCTGTTACGCATGCAAGAGCTGGTGCGCACAGCCATGCGCGAGGGCGCGCTTGGCGTTGGCGCGTCGCTGATTTACGCACCCGCCTTCTTTGCCAAGACCGACGAACTGATCGCGCTGGCCGCAGCGGCGGGCGAGTTTGGCGGCGGCTACGTGGCGCACGTGCGTTCGGAATCCGACCAACTGCTGCAAGCCATTGATGAAACCATCGAAATCGGCAAGCGCGCCGGTGTGCATGCCGAGGTCTATCACCTGAAGGCGGCGGGCGAACGCAACTGGCCGAAAATGGGCCAGGCAATCGCTCGAATCGATGCTGCCCGCGCCGCTGGTCAGTCGGTGACCGCCAACATGTATGCCTATCCAGCCGGTGCCACCGGGCTGGATGCCGCGATGCCCCCGTGGGTGAAAGAAGGTGGACTCGATGCATGGGTTGCACGTCTGCGCGATCCCATCATTCGCGCCAAGGTGCTGGCTGAGATGCGCCGCGCGAATCCGCCGTGGGAAAACTTCCTGCAACTGGCTGGCTCGCCAGAGCGGGTGTTGTTTATCGGCTTCAAGACTGATGCCCTCAAACCCTACACCGGCAAAACACTGGCCGAAGTCGCGGCGTTGCGCGGCAGCAGCCCAGAAGACACCGCCATCGATCTGGTGATCGAAGACGGGCATCGTGTCGACACCGTGTATTTCCTGATGAGCGAGGAAAACGTGCGCCTCGGCATCGCCCAGCCCTGGGTCAGCTTCGGCTCCGACGCAGAAGCCTCGGCACCCGAGGGTGTGTTCCTGAAATCAAGCACCCATCCGCGCGCTTACGGCAACTTCGCCCGCGTGCTGGCGCGCTATGTCCGCGAGGAACGTGTCTTGAGTCTGCAAGAAGCTGTGCGACGCTTCACTCGCCTGCCGGCGAGCAACTGGAAGCTCAAAGACCGCGGCTGCATCGATCCTGGCTGCTACGCCGATATCGCCGTGTTCGATCCGACCAAGGTTCAGGACCACGCGACCTTTGCTCAGCCGATGCAGTTTGCCACCGGCGTGATCCACGTCATCGTCAACGGCGAGTTGGCGCTCAGCAATGGTGAGCCTACTGACGCCCGCCCGGGACGTGTGGTGCGCGGTCCGGGGTGGATCGGGGACGCCGGCGCCGCGCATTGATTCTGTCGGAACCGCAGCTGAGCAAGCTCCGCGCTACCAGAGCTTTTTACGCTGTTGCTGTTGCTGTTGTAGAGCCGAGCATGCTCGGCTGAGCTTCCAACCTGTTCGACCTGAGTCCGACGGGCGGCTAGCTCGCACTGTCCCTCTGTCGGGTGAACTTCACTGCGGTCAAGATCGACGCGCCCAGCGTCACCACGCTGCCGACTACGATCCACGGTGTCGGAACTCCCAACAGGAAGGCGGCGTAAACCAGTCCACCGATCATGATCAGCGAACCCACCAGATAAATTGAAAAGGACATGGACTAACTCCGGCTTTAACGCGCATGCGCTTGGCAGTATCGCCGCCAATCCGGATCGCAGTCGGTGCGTTCGCTCACACTGCCCAGCCGACGTCACATCGCCCGCGACCGCTCCTGTCATTTGCAATACCAGCAGCAAAGCGCGATGCCGACCACGGCACTACATGCAACATTGCACAGCGATTTCAGTGCGGCCCGCGGCGGTGACCTCGCTGCGTTTTCGCGCCTAGTGCAGGCAACGCAGCGCATGGTCACCAGCGTGGCGGTGGCGGTTACGCGTGACGTTTCGCTCAGTGAGGACATCGCCCAGGAAACCTTCCTTCATCGACGTCAACGCTCCCGCGCGCTGGATCGCCGCGCATGTGCCCGGATCGCTCACTCTCGACCCCGACCAATTCAAACCCAGCGACTTGCCCGCCGCCAAGGACGCCGCCTTGCTCTTCTACTGCTCCGGCTACCTGTGCAGAAAGGCCCCACGCGCCGCCCGCCGCGCACGCACCAAGGGCTTTCCCAAGGTCAGCGTGATGTCTGCGGGCATGCAAGGCTGGTTGGCGGCGGGGTTGGTGGTGGAATCACTGCCGGCAGAGTGAAGTGACGGCTTCGCGACTGCAGTTCACACCCCGCTTTGGGCGGAATCTCTCGACAAGGGTGTTGCGGAAATCCAGAAACAAAAAACCCGCCGATCAGGCGGGTCTTATGAGATGTGCTGGACAACTTGCGACGTCCGGCAACCCGATGTTGGTGCCCAAGAGAGGACTCGAACCTCCACGCCTTGCGGCGCTAGTACCTGAAACTAGTGCGTCTACCAATTCCGCCACCTGGGCAGGTGTTTCGCGGCGCGCGGGGCGCGGGCGAGCCGCGAACGATACGGCCGTCATCGCCAGCTGTCAACGAACCTTGCCTGGCTGTTTGAAAAAGACTGCGGCGGTTTGAAATTGACCGCGTGTAAGATGCCGCCATGAAAAAGAAAACCCAAGTTGCTGGAACAAATCCCGGAACAAGTGCCGGAACTAGTCCTGGAAAAAATCCTGGAAAAAATCTTGGAAAAAATCAAGGCGGAGCCAAGCCCGCAGCTCGCGGCAAGCGCGGATCGGCTCTGCCCGGTTGGTTGCCAGAGTCGCTGACGCGCGGACTTGAGGCTGAAGTCGCGCCGGGCAAGGGCGCGCGAAAGTCGGCGGCGGGTAAGCCTACAGGCAATCGTGGCGGGGCCGAAAAGACCACAACCAGCCGGCCAGCCACGAAAAAACCGTCTGCGGCCAAAGCGTCGCGGGTCAGTCCTGCGAACTTTGCACGTCCGGATCAGAAGGCCGTTGCACCCAAGCCTGCCTTCAGCAAACGCGGCAAGTTGGCGGATCCGCACGCCGAGCGTGAGGCGCTGCGTTACGAGAACCCCATCGTCAGCCGCGAAGCGCTGGCCGAATTTCTGTCGGCGCAAGGCGAGCCGCTTGACGCTGAAGCCATCGCGCGGGCGCTCAAGTTGACCGCGCCGGATCGCTTCGAGGCGCTCACCCGCCGCTTGGCGGCGATGGTTCGCGACGGCCAGTTGATGATGAATCGACGCGGCAGCTACGCGCCGGCGGCGCGCTTGGATTTGATCGCCGGTGTCGTCATCGCCAATGCCGATGGCTTCGGCTTCTTGCGCCCGGATGCTGGCGGCGATGATCTGTTTCTGCCGCCGCGGCAGATGCGCGAAGTCATGCACGGCGACCGCGTGCTGGTGGCGCAAGCCGGCGTCGATGCGCGCGGCCGCCGCGAAGGGACGGTGGTCGAAGTGCTGGAGCGCCGCACCACACGTTTGGTCGGTCGCTATGCCGAGCGCGATGGCGTCGGCCTGGTATTGCCAGATGATCGGCGACTCAATCAGGACATCGTCATTCCGCTTGCTGAGAAGGGCGAGGCGCGCAACGGCCAGATCGTGGTCTGCGAAATCACCGCCGCTCCCGCCAATGGGCGGCCGCCGTTCGGTCGCGTGTTGACCGTGCTGGGCGATGCGCTGGTGCCATCGCTGGTGGTCGAGATGGCGATTCATGGCCACGGCATCCCGCACGAGTGGCCGTCGGCGGCATTGGAAGAGGCGGCGCGCGTGCCGCTGCAAGTGCCGCTGGCAGAAGCGCAGGCGCGGGTGGATTTGCGCAGCATGCCGTTGGTCACCATTGATGGGGAGACCGCGCGCGATTTCGACGATGCGGTGTGGTGCGAGCCGAATGCGCGCGGCTTTCGCTTGGTCGTCGCCATCGCCGATGTGTCGCACTACGTGCGTCCTGGCACCACGCTGGACGACGAAGCTGGCAAGCGCGCGACCTCGGTGTACTTTCCGGGCTTTGTGGTGCCGATGCTGCCGGAGACGCTGTCCAACGGCATCTGCTCGCTGAACCCGAATGTCGACCGCATGTGTTTTGTCTGCGACATGCAGATTGATCGCGACGGGCTGGTGATGTCGTCGAAGTTCTACGAAGCGGTGATGCGCTCGCACGCGCGACTCACCTACACCCAGGTGTGGGCCGCCATCGGTGAGAACGACGCCGTCGCGCAAGCACAGGTGGGCGCACTGATGCCGCCGCTGCAGCGCTTGCACCAGCTGTATCAGTTGCTCGCCAAACAACGGCAGGCGCGTGGCGCGATCGAGTTCGACAGTCCTGAGATCGACTTCCGACTGGGACCGGCCGGTGAAGTGATCCAGGCCGCACCGACTGAGCGCAACGACGCCCACAAGCTGATCGAAGAATGCATGATCGCGGCCAATGTCGAGGCGGCGAAATACCTGCTGCGAAAGAAGTTGCCAGCGCCGTATCGCGTGCATGATCGGCCGCCACAATCCAAGTACGAAGACTTGCTCGAGTTCCTTAAAGAGTTTGGCTTGAGCATGCCGGCCTGGGAAAAGGTGCAGCCACGCGACTTCACCGCGCTATTGAAGAAAGCGCGCAAGCGACCAGATGCCGCGTTGTTGGAAACCGTGTTGCTGCGCAGTCAGTCGCTGGCGGTTTATCAGCCGGAAAACCTCGGCCACTTTGGCCTCGCGTTGGAGGCCTACGCGCACTTCACCAGCCCGATCCGGCGCTATCCCGATCTGTTGGTGCACCGCGCAATCAAACACGCGTTGGCCGGCGGCAAGGCGGCTGGATTCATTTACGCCGAGCACGAGATGGTGGCTCTTTCCCAGCACTGTTCGCAATGCGGACGGCGGGCCGATGAAGCCGAGCGTGAAGTCGACGAGCGTTATCGCTGCGCCTGGATGGAGCGCCACATCGGTGCCGAGTTTGACGGCGTGGTCAGCGGTGTCACCTCGTTCGGTGCCTTTGTCGAACTGACCGAGTCCCGCGTCAGCGGGCTGGTTCACGTCACCCAGCTGCCCAACGATTATTACCACTTCGATCCGGCGCGAAAATTGATGAGCGGCGAGCGCAGTGGCCTGCAGATTCGCTTGGGCGACACGGTGCGGATTCTTGTGCTGCGCGCCAGCCTGGAAGATCGCAAGATCGATTTCCGGCTGGTGTCGCACCTCGGCAAACCGGTGAGTGAGCGTCGGCCAATGGCGGGAAACAGCGGATTTGCCGACAGCTCGCCGACGGGCCGTGGGTCAAGCAAGGGCAACGTTGCCAACAAGGGCGGCTTTCCGAATAAGGGCAAAGGCCGATGAGCGAGCAATGGATCGCCGGTATCAACGCTGTGCAGGCCGCGCTCGAAGGCGAGCGTGGGCGCTTGCGTGAGGTGTTGATCGAAGCGCGCGCGAAGAATCCGCGACTGACCGAGTTGGCTGAGCTTGCCAAAGCGGCCGGCGTTACCGTCCAACACGTTGCAGCGGACGCGTTGGCGCGGGCGGTGCCGGGGGTCAAACATCAAGGCGTCGCCGCGCAACTGTCGGCGCCGGTGAATCTGGGTGAAGGCGATTTGGACGAGTTGCTGGGCCGCGTAGAAAACCCACTGCTGTTGGTGCTGGATGGTGTGCAGGATCCGCACAACCTCGGCGCGTGTTTGCGCAGTGCGGAGGCCGCGGGTGCGGTGGCGGTGATCGTGCCGCGAGATCGCGCGGTAGGCATCACCGCAGTCGTCCGCAAGAGCGCGGCTGGCGCCGCCGAGCGCGTGCCGCTGATTCGGGTCACCAATCTGGCGCGCACCTTGAAGACCCTGAAGGACGCCGGCGTCTGGATTGTTGGCCTGGCCGGCGAAGCAGAGCAGTCGCTGTATTCGATCGATATGCGCGGCCCGACCGCGATTGCGATGGGCGGCGAGGGCGATGGCCTGCGCCGTTTGAGTCGTGAGAATTGCGACTTTCTGGCGAAGATTCCAATGCGCGGCCAAGCCGAAAGTTTGAACGTCTCGGTCGCCAGTGGAGTGGCCTTGTTTGAAGCCTTGCGGCAGCGCGGCGGCTAAGGCTGGACGGCGATGGTTGCTGCTGCGCATCGCCCTGACGCGATAGCCCGGTCACCTGTGGGAGCGGCGGAAGCCGCGAAAGCCTTGCGGCCAAGCTTTCACGGTTTCCGCCGCTCCCACAATTCAAGTCCTGAAGGCCGAGCTTCGTCTGTCGTGACGAAGCCGCGAGAATGCGCCAATTTTCACCTCGACTTCGATTAGCTGATGCGTTACGCCGGCCTCGACTCCCTGCGCCTCGCTGCTGCCGCGCTGGTGCTGCTCGCCCACGGTGCGTTTTTTCTCTACCCGCTGTTGCCGCGTTACGACCTCTGGTTGGGGTTGGGATGGGTGGGCACGGAACTGTTTTTTGCGCTCAGTGGATTCCTGCTGATTCGCGTGTTGCTGCAGAATCCGAGTCATTCCACGGCAGCTTTCTTGCGCTCCCGGTTGGCACGCGTATTACCGATTTTCTGGGTCTTCGTCGCGATCAATCTGTTGCTATGGTGGTGGCAACACTCCGCCTTGCCGCAGCGCTGGTGGGCCTATCCCGCGTTGCTGCAAAACAGTTGGGCGCTGCACCCGGATTTTTTTGCTGAGGCGTGGAATCTGCCGCCACTGTTGTTTTTCTGGTTGCTGGCGGTGGCGTTGGTCAACAGGGCGCTGTCGCATCTGGATACACGAACACGCCTGCAGAACGGGTTGCTCTTGCTCGCCTCGGTTGGCTTGTTGTTGCGGCTGGCACTGGTGAGTGTGCTCGACCCCAGCTGGGATCTTGGGGTGCGCAAGTGGTTGCCGATGCGTCTGGACGCTTGCGCTTGGGGCGGCGTGCTGGCGTGTTGGCAAGCGCGTGAGCCGTCGATTGGCCGGCACCAGACAATGGCATTGAGTGGATTGGCGCTCGCTCTGTTCAGCCTTGTCCTGTTTGCGGTGTTGCCACGCGACAGCAGTCTGTTTGCCCGCAGTGGCTTGTTCTCCATGATCGGTCTGGCCTGCGCCCTGCCGCTGCCGTGGCTTTGCCGAGGTGTTTCAACTTCCACACTCGCCAAGGCCGCTGGCGGTGCGTTCGCGCTCTATCTCGTCAATATGCCACTCATCCAGCTTGCGGCCGTGTTCGGCGTGTCGGCTATCGGCGCACTGCCGGCGTTTGTCTTGTGGCTGGCCACCAGCCTTGTGTGTGCTTGGGTGCTGGCGACCGGAATGGCGCGCTTACGACTTGTTCGCCAACGACTTCTCCGGTGATCGACGCAGCATCTGCCACCAGTCGCGAAACGGCGAGAACAGTGCACGAACGGGATGATTCAAATCTTCACCACTGTGCAAACCCGTCGCCGGCCATTCATCGCGTTTTGGTGCCACGTACGTCCCGAACAGCACGTCCCAGACCGGAAAAAACGCAGCAAAGTTGACGTCGGTGTGCTCGGGCTTGATCGAGTGATGCAAGCGATGCACTTGCGGCCCGGTGAACACCGTGGTCAGCGGACCGAAAGGCAGCCGCAGGTTGAGATGGATCATGTAACCCCATAGCAGCAACGTCGACCACAGCCAGGTGATCGTGGGTGGTGAGATGGCAAAGATCATTGCAAACGGCAGAAACACCAGGAATACGCGCAAGGGTTCTTCTAGCCAATGGTGACGCTGGCCCGTCGTCACATTCAGCGAGCGCTCGGCGTGATGCAGTTTGTGCTGCGCCCAGAGCCACGGACTCACGTGCTGCAGCCGGTGCATCCAGTAGTAAAAAAAGTCGAAGCAGAAGAAAAACAGTAGTCCTTGCAACAACTGCCAAGCGAAGCCGTTGGGCAGGGCGATCGCCAGCGAGCCGCCGTATGCGGCAATCAATGGTGCTGTGATCGCCGACAGCGGCGGCACCAGCAGGTGGGTCAAGTAAATGAACACCATCGTGTAGCCGAGATTGAAGGCAATGTGCTGCCAGGGCTGATCCCGCTCCGCGAGGTAGAGGCGTTCCAGCAGCAGGCCGATCAAATACACCAGGCCCACAAACTTCCAAGTGACCAAGCTTTGAATGAATGCGATTTGCAGGGCGTCGTACATACGCTGAGTCTAACGTCGGCCGTGTGAATTCCGAGATTCATGAAACATGCGGGCTAAACTTCGCCGATGAGCAGCACCGCCCCTTTGCAGCAAAGACAAGCCAGCCAAGCGCTGATGGTGGCCATCGTCGCGACTCTGGCACTGTATTGGTTGCCGTACGTCAACGTCCTGTCA
This sequence comes from Lysobacterales bacterium, assembly GCA_038215505.1. Classification (GTDB taxonomy): domain Bacteria; phylum Pseudomonadota; class Gammaproteobacteria; order Xanthomonadales; family Xanthomonadaceae; genus JANNWF01. The sequence continues at coordinate 5,415 of JBBQQV010000016.1, read as the reverse complement.
TGGCCGCTGCTCTTGCTGTCGACCTTGATGCATGAATTGGGGCACGGGCTTACGGCCATGCTGTTGGGAGGCAAATTCCAAGCGATGACGATGTGGGCGGATGGCTCGGGCGTGGCTTCGCATCGGGGAAACTTTGGTGCGTTCGCGCGCGCCACGGTGTCGGCAGGTGGCTTGATCGGTCCGCCGCTGGCAGCGTTGGGCCTGTTCCTGGCGGGCCGACGCTCGCGCAGCGCACACGCCGCGTTGGCACTGTTCTCGGTGTTTTTGTTGCTGGTCACGCTGCTGTGGGCAAGCGGCGCATTCACCGTGCTGTTCTGCCTCGCATTGGCCACGCTGCTGGCGTTGTTGGCATGGAAAGCCTCACCTGCGGTGAGTCAGATCGTGTGCGTATTTCTCGCCGTGCAGCTCGCCTTGTCGTCGTTCTCGCGCTCCGACTACCTGTTCACTGCGGTGGCCCAGACCGGCAGCGGCAGCATGCCTTCGGATGTCGGCCAGATCGCTGAGGCGCTGTGGCTGCCGTACTGGTTTTGGGGCGGCTTGATCGCCGCGCTGTCGCTGGCGATTCTGGGTTACGGCGCTTGGCGATTTGCGCGCTCGTTGGGCTGAGGGGCGCGACAACTGACCGTTCACCAAATCTTCGCGCAGGCGTAATGTGGACGCTTGTTCCCGGGCTAGGAGAAGGTGATGCGTGTGGTCATTGCAGGGGTGTTGGCGGGCATTGCATTGTTCATGTGGGGCGCGGTTTCGCATACGCTGTTGCCCTTGGGCGAAATCGGAAAGCACGCGCCTGGCAATGAAGACGTGATCCTGGCGGCGATGCGCGAGGGCTTGCCCAAGGAAGGCATTTACGTCCTGCCTTACATCGCCAGCGAGCAAATGGCAGATGAGTCCGCGACTCACGCCTGGGTAAGCAAATCATTGGCCAATCCCTATGCGATGGTGATCTACCAACCGCAGGGTCGCGACAACTCGCAGATGGGGGCGATGTTGGGCATGCAGTTCGGTAGCGATCTCGTCACCGGGTTCGCTTTGGCTTGGGTGCTCAGTCTGATATCGGCAGGGTTTGGCCGCCGTGTACTGGTCGCCGTCGCGATTGGCATGATCGGCTGGCTTGCCATCGGCGTGCCTAATGTGACCTGGTATCGGTATCCGTTGGATTCGACCTTGGCGCTGATGACCGACGAAGGCGTCGGATTCTTCCTTGCTGGTGTCGCGGCGGCTTGGTGGTTGGGGCGTGATCGCGCTGCCTGATTCCGTTTCGACCAAAGGAGTCGCCCGTGCATCGGACCAAGTTGGCGTGGAAGCTGCTGCTCACAGTCACCCTGGGCAGCAGTAGCCTCGGTTTAGCGACCGCCGAGACGGCGAACACAAACACGCTCGAAGGAAACCCGGCGGCAACTGCATTGCGAGCCGAAGTCGAGGCCATTGAAAGCGCAGCGTTGAGCGACGCCGCATTTGCCGACCTGCTGACCCGACTTGAGCGCGCGGAACAACCCCAGTTGCTCGCTCAAGCCTATGCGGTGCGCTGTCTGAGTTTGCTCGGCAGCGACGCCAACGCTGCGGCAACTGTCGCTGAAGCCGGGATTGTCTTCGCAGAGAAACGCAGCGACGTGCAAGCGCTGTCTGGCTTGTACATCTGCCGCGGCTATGTGCGCGAACTGGACGAACAAATCGATACGGCGATGGCCGATTACGACCGCGCATTCGAGGCCGCCAAGCGCGCTGGCAATCGCTCGGACGAAGCGCAGGCTCAGGCCTTGCGCGGTGAAATTCACTACGCGCGCGGAAATTTCTCGCAAGCATTGTCTGAGTTGCTAGCTGCGCATCGGACCAGCGTGGAAATTGCCGATGGCGCACGTCAGCGCTATGCCCTGAACGCCATTGCCAATGTCTACAGCGATGCACGCGTTGGCCAGTATGCGCAGGCACTCGACTATTACCGGCAAGTCGGGCGCGAGCATGAGGCAGCAGGTAATACGCCCGATGTGGCGACCAACTGGTTCAACATTGGCAGCACGCTGCAGATCACCGGCGAGTTTGCAGCCGCCGAAGAGGCTTTTCGGAAAGCGTTAGCCGTGTACGCTCAATTGGACGATGCGCGTTCTCTGGCCCAAACCCGGCGTGCCTTGGCGGTGCTCTACTTGCGCATGGATCGGCCAGTCGAAGCTTTGGCGGCAGCCGATGCCGCATTGGCGTTTGCCGAGGGTAACGATCCCGATTTCGAACAGTCCAATGTCGATCAGCCCGGTGTCGATCAGCCCGATGTCGAACAGTCCGATGTCGATCAGCCCGGTGTTGATCGGCCCGATGTCGATCAGCCCGATGTCGATCAGGCCGGTGTCGATCAGCCCGATGTCGAACAGCCCGGCGACGCCGCCAGTGCCCGATTGACCCGTGGCAGTGCCCTGCGTCGACTCGGACGCCACGCTGAGGCGGCTGCCGATCTTGCCAGCGCACGCAACTACTTTGAGCGCAACAACAATCCGCGTTTTGTGGAGCGGGCAGTGGCCGAGCAAGCTGAAGTGGCCGCTGCGCAAGGCGATTGGCAGGCTGCCTATACCGCGCGCAGCGAGCAGCTTCGTCTGGCCGAACAACTGCGTTCGCAAGCCGATGCCGAGCTCAGTTCGCGCTTGCGCGTGCAGTTCGATAGTGAACACAAAGAACTGGAGAACACCTCACTCAAGCGCGAGGGCGAGTTGCGCAGCGCTGCCCTGCGCGACGCCGAACGCATTCGTGATTTACGCGGCACCGCGATTGCGCTCGGCACTATCGTGGTCCTCGCAACTGTTTGGGTGGCCCTAAGTGCCTTTCGTCGCGCACGGCAAATGCGCAACCTCGCGTTGACCGACGAACTCACTGGTCTCGCCAACCGCCGCGCGATCCTGCGCCAACTGGAACAGCGTCTCGCTGGCAAGAAGCATCCCGCCGCGCCAGTGCTGATGTTCGATATCGACCACTTCAAGTCGATCAATGATCGCCTCGGCCATGACATCGGCGACGTGGTCCTGCGCAAAGTTGCGTTGGCTGCAAAGCGCCTGATTGGCGGTCAAGGCGAAGTTGGTCGCGTCGGCGGTGAAGAGTTTCTGGTGCTTTTGCATGCGGCCGATGCTGACTACCTGCGCGCCGTTGCCGAGCGCTTGCGGCAGGCGGTCGAAGCGCTGACCTTCGAAGCACCCGCAACCGACCTGCGCGTCACCATCAGCATTGGTGGCTGTGAATCCGGACCCCACGCGACCCGCATGGAAGATCTGCTTAAGCGCGTCGATCTGGCCTTGTACCGAGCCAAGAGTGGGGGGCGCAATCGGGTGGAGTTTGATCCAGTATCGTGATTCGGTTGCCGTATCGATGTGGCGATTGGTTCACCCGTTCCGGCGGCATTTGCCGCTGAAGGCGGGGGCAGAGTCTGGCCTTTCCCGGATTGTCGATTCGCCCGCCCAGCAAAAATGCATGATCGCTGCGCATTCAATGCACTCCCTGCTACCGTGCCGCGCTCCGCTGAATCCTTTGCACCCATGAGCCTGATGGCATGACTGAAATACTCGGCTTGATCGTTGCCATCTGGTTGATCATTTACGTGCAGCGGCTGCGGGCTTTGTTGGCTTTCCCGCTGCCACGGCGGCGCTACCAACCATTGGCGGCAATGCCGTCTGAACACGCCGATGCGGTGTTCGATGAGTTACACACCGAGCTCACCAAGCTGGGATTCGAGGGGCCAGTCTGGCTGCGCGCGGAGCGTGTCGATGGCGAGTCGGAGACCACGCCGCTGTACGCGATCTATCGCGCGCCGGATGACTGCGGACTGTTTTGGGCGTCAGCCCCTTCGCAGGTCGCCCATCCGCATCAAGCGATGACTTTTTTCAGCCATCGCCTAGCCGACGGCCGTCACGCGGTCAGCCAACCCTTCGACATCGGGTTTGCCTTGATGGAAGGCGGCAAGCTGGTAGCAAGGAGTGCCAGTGAAGCAACCATCGCTAAGCAGTGGCAGGCCCACCTTGTATGGTTGGCGGCTCTGGGCAGCGCACCGCTGCCATGTGTTGACCTCGATCTGCCCAGCTACGCCCTGGATTTATTCGAGCGTTCACGCGAACGCCTGGTAGCCAGTCGAAACGTTCGCGAGGTCACTCCCGATCTTGCCCTGCTGCGCTTGCCATTGGCGATGAAGGCGATGACGGCCATGCGCCGGTTGCCGAAGCCGCCGGCGGATCCGCGACCGGTGCCGCTGCCTCGTTTGGCGCGCCTGGCCGCCGCTCAGGACATCAGCAGCCACCGTGCGCCGCCGCGCGACGTGCAGTGGGGCGTGTTTGCGGTCAGTGTGGTGCTCTTTATGGCGCTGGGCGCGTTGTTCTGGGATGTGACGCTCGCCCTCTCGATCCTGTTGGTGGTGGTGCTGCACGAGTTGGGTCACTTCCTCGCGATGCGTGCCTTCGGATATCGCAATGTGCACATGCTGGCGCTGCCGTTGGTGGGCGGTGTGGCGATTGGACAAGACGCCAATCCGGGTGCCAGCAAGCGTGCATGGATGAGCCTGATGGGCCCTTTGCCCGGCATTGTGATCGGCTGGGTTCTGTTGGGTTTCGCTTGGCAAAGTGGACTTGACTCGCCAGCTTGGCTGCTCTCGCTGGCGATGGTGTTCTTGTTCATCAATTATCTGAATGTGCTGCCCATTCCGCCGCTGGACGGCGCGCATGTCGTTGAAGCGCTGTTGCCGGTGCGCTGGGCCAAGCTGCAAACCGTGTTGATCGCGATTGCGGCAGTTGTCGGTGCCTACTTCGCGTGGCAATACAGTTTCTATCTGCTGACGGTGTTGGCCTTGCTGCAGCTGCCAGCGCTGGCGGCGAATTGGCGGTTGCATGAAGTTGAGCTGGGCTTGTTGCAAACCGGACTGCCAAAGTCGGACGCGCCACGCGATCGGATGCTGCAGATTCTGGGCGCATTGGAAGCCAAGCTCGGTCCAACCTCACACGCGCTGGTGCGTGTTCGCCAAGCGCTGAGCGTGCGGCAGCGCATCGAAGTGCAACCAATGGGAGCGGCGGCACGGCTGGCGACATCGCTGGTCTATTTGATTCTGTTGTTGGTGCCGGTGGTCGGCTTGCTCGGCTACAGCCACTTGCTGGGTGGAGATCCCGAGCAGCGGGCGCGCTCTGAAGAGCAGGCCAACTCGCGGGTTGCCTTGCAAGCGGAGGCGGCCAAGCTGGCGCTGGCCACACTCGTGCGCGACCTCGCTATCGGCGCAGACAATGCGCTTCCCGAAGCCGCAAGCCCTGCGGCTTTTGCTCGAGCAGAAGCGCGTTTGGGTCGACCGTTACCGCTTGAGTTGCGATCACTTTATGAAGTGGCTGACGGCCTGCCCGCAATCGATCTACTGCCCTTGGATGAAGTCGGGCCGCCATCGCCCCAGACGGTACAAATGCTGGG
>JBBQQV010000015.1:0-16932 GCA_038215505.1 Lysobacterales bacterium | reverse complement strand
CTCTGTGCACGTGCCGACTTCCTGCCGCCATTGTGAGCATCCGCACTGCATGAAGGATTGCCCACCCGACGCGATCCGCAGAGCGCCAGATGGCGAAGTGTTCATCGGCGACAATTGCATCGGTTGCGGCAACTGCGAGCGCAATTGCCCATATGGCGTGATTCATATGAGCGGAAAGAAGGGCAAAAAGCCAGGTCTGCTTTCGTGGCTGATGTTCGGCGCAGGCACCGGCCCAGGCGAGGCTCCGTACGCCAAAGATGGCAAAGCGAGTGAGAAAAAGGCCGTCAAGTGCGATATGTGCAAGGGCATTTCCGGTGGTCCGGCATGTGTCCGCTCCTGCCCCACTGGAGCGGCGATCCGTATTTCGCCCGAAGACTTGATCAGCTATGCGCAGGCACGGCGATGAGCACGGAGGCCAACCAGCATGCATGAATCTCCGCTGACCTTTGGTGGCTATCGCTACCTGTGGGTGGCACTGGCCTTAAGCGGACTTGCCTTGATCGCCTACGTGGTCCACACGCCTTTGGGGGCGCCACCCAACGGCGGAACCTGGCTTGGTTACAGTCTGGGGACACTCGGTGCGCTGCTGATCCTGTGGCTGCTTTGGTTTGGCATCCGCAAACGCCGTTATGGGCGGGGTATCGGGACGCTGCGCGGTTGGCTTTCGGCGCACGTATACCTCGGCACCGCACTGATCCTGATCGGCTTGCTGCACAGCGGATTCCAGTTTGGCTGGAACGTTCACACCTTGGCCCTGGTGCTGATGCTCGCGGTCATTTTTTCGGGATTTTTTGGCGTGTTCGCCTATTTGCGCTATCCGGCGTTGATGACGCGCAATCGCGAGAACGCCACCCGCGATGCGATGCTGGAAGAGATCACCGAACTTGACCAGAACTCACTGATGCTGGCCGATGCCGTGGATCCCAAAATCCACGCGATCGTGCTGCGTTCGATCAGCCGGACCGTGCTCGGCGGTGGTGTCTGGGCGCAGTTGAATTCACATGATGGTTCAGCGGCGGCTTTAGAGAGTCTGCGTGCGGCCGCCAAGGAGCGCGACAAGGGGGCCGCCAGCAAGAAGGGCGATAGCGGCAAGACGATGGTGATGATGGTCGACTTTCTTGCCGGTCAGGCGTCCACCGACAAGCAGTCAGAAGCACTGCGCAAGTTGATCGACCTGCTCAGTCGCAAGAAAACCCTGGCCGAGCGCGTCGCCCGCGATATCCAATTGCAGGCCCTGATGGAAATCTGGTTGTATATCCATGTACCGCTTTCGGTGGCGTTGTTGGGGGCATTGACTGCCCACATCGTCGTCGTGCTCTTTTACTGGTGAGGTGACCCATGCGTTGGCTCATCAGAAAGGTCGCCAAGAAGGGCAAGGGACAAGTCAGCTTCGAGGAGGACGTCCACTACGGTGACGTGCTGACCATTGGTCGTGGTGCCGATCAAGCCGTATTCCTCAGCGATTTGCGTGCGGCGATCGAGCATGCGCGGGTCACCGCACTCGGCGGCAACAAGTACAAGGTCGAGTCGCTGATTACGGCCGGCATTCGCATCAATGGTGCGATTCAAAAGACTGTGACCCTGGGGCCAGGCGGGCAGATCGAAATCGGCGGTACCCGCATCGAACTGTTGGCCGCACCGCAGGATTACGACGCAGGCGTTGAAATCAGCGCCATCGACAAAGCTGAACTCGCGGCGGAAAAAGAAAAGGCGCGCAAGCCGACGTCGTTGTCGGAAACCTGGTTGTCAAGGCGGATGCCCGCATGGGTGCTGTTGATCGCCACCCTAGTACTGTTTCTGGCATTGCCCATGGCGGCGCATTTCAGCCCGTCTGTTTCGAACATCCTGAGTGCGACACCGCTGCCCTCGCGCGACGCATGGTCGGCTGGAACGCTCGCCAGCGCGCATCATTTTTTTGGCAGCGACTGCAAGTCTTGCCACAGCGAAGGGACGAAATGGGTCAAGGATGCTGACTGCTTGTCCTGCCATGGTGAAACCACCAAGGCGCATGCCGATCCGGCGGTATTCCATCTGCCTGCGCTTGGCGAGGCGCGTTGCGCCCACTGTCACCGCGACCACAATGGCAAGAACGGGCTGGTGCGTGAAGACCAGGCCCTCTGTGCCGATTGTCATGTCGGGCTGACCACGAGCACGGCGGGTGTCAGCAAGCTGGCTGACATCAGTGACTTTGGACTCGACCATCCAGAGTTCAAGGTGTCGCTACCGGCTTGGGATAGCACTGGCAAGTACACTCCCGAACGAGTCGCTCTCAGCCCGGATATTGAAGAAAACTCCGGTCTCAAGTTTCCCCATGACGTGCATCTCGACGTCGAAGGGCTGAACGCGCCAGACGGCAATCGCACGCTCGATTGCGCCAGCTGTCATGTGCCCGATGCCGGTAACGCGATCATGAAACCGGTCGACTTTGAGACCATGTGTCAGGACTGCCACGCGCTCACATTTGATGTCACTCAGCCCGAGCGGCAAGTTCCACATGCGCGCATCCAAGAAATCATCTACATGCTGGACGAGTTCTATGCCAATCGCGCCCTGCAGGGCGACGTGCAGGATGCTGCTGCGCCAGAGTCGCTGCGCGTCCGTCGACGTCCCGGGCAAGCGCCGACTCCTGCAGAGCGGCAACTGGCACTTACCTGGGCGCGCGACAAAGCGCGGCAAGTGGGAGAAAGCCTGTTCACTGGCCGCGCGTGTACGGTTTGCCATGCAGTGACACCGGGCCGAACCGCCGAGGAGCCGTGGATGGTGGCTCCGGTGCGTGTGGCTGGTGTGTGGTTCCCGAAATCGCGATTCGACCATGGCAGCCACACCACCATGGGTTGCGCGGATTGCCACAAAGCGCGCGAATCCACGGCCAGCACCGACCTGCTGTTGCCCGATATCGCCAGTTGCAAGACCTGCCACGCCGGAGAATCAGGTGGGCACGACAAGCTGGAGTCGGGATGTGTCGCCTGTCACGGTTATCACGAAGCACCGCAGTTGCTGCAAGTTGATCTACAGAAACCCGATTGATCTATTCAAAACCAATTCGCCTGCTCAAGCGCTAGTCGACTGAGCTATCATCCAACCGTCGGTGGGGGATCGCCGACGGTTGGGACCAACGAACCTCGGGGAGGGTTCAGGACCATGTCGAGTGTGCGTACTGGGCTGCTAGCTGCAACGCTGGCACTAACGTTAGGGGGCTGCAGTGGCAGCAGCAATACCGGAGACACAGCCGGTACCGCTCCGCCGCCTGCAGCAACCAATGATGACAGTGGCTGCATAGGCAGCTGCGCGAGTGCCGCGTCGTTCTTGACGACAGCTGAGGTCAATCAGGTGATTGCGCAAGCAGTTGCCGAGGCCACGGCGCGTAATCAACGCGCGGTCATCGCTGTCACTGACCGCGTGGGCAACGTGCTGGGCGTCTACCGAATGACCGGCGCTCGCCGGACGGTGCGCATTGGCACGGATCGCGGTGTGATTGGTGGCCTCGAAGGGCTCAATGTGCCCACCGAGCTTGCGGCGATCGCCAAGGCCATCACTGGAGCCTACCTGTCTTCTGAAGGTAATGCCTTCTCGACGCGTACCGCCAGTCAGATCGTCCAGGAACACTTCAACCCTGGCGAGTTTGGCGGCCCGTCCGGCCCATTGTTTGGCGTGCAGTTCAGCCAGCTCCCCTGCTCCGACCTAGTCAATCGAGCCGCCGGCGGCGGTACACGTCCGGGCCCACATCGATCACCCTTGGGTCTGTCTGCCGACCCGGGTGGCTTGCCGCTTTACAAGAGCGGCGTGCCGGTGGGAGGCATCGGTGTCTCGGCCGATCCTGACTACACCCTCGATCCACGCACCGCGGACAACGACCTGGATATCGACGAACTGATCGCCGTCGCTGGCGAGTTCGGGTTTGCTCCGCCGCTGGACCGACGCGGTGACCGAATCACCGCCGATGGCAAGATATTCCGATTCAGTGACGCTGGCTTTACTGATCTGGCAGCGACGCCGGGGTCGACAGCCAACTTGGCCACTTCCGGACAGATGATGTCGGTAGTCGCCTACTCCACCGGAGTAGTGCGTGCGGGCACCGTGTTCGGACTGCCCGATTCCGGCATTCGACCGGACAGCGGCATCTACCCGGGTCGGGATGCCTTTGTACTGGTTGATGGCGGCGGCGCAGTGCGCTATGCGCCTCGCGTTGGCACTGACGGTGCCGGCGCCATTACAGCGGAAGAAGCCAGGGTGATCGTCGACGAGGCGCTTGGCATCGCCAACGCGGCACGCGCGCAGATTCGCCGGCCGCTGGGTGCGCAGGCGCGGGTCAGCATCAGCGTGGTCGACACCAATGGTGTGGCCCTTGCTGTCGCCCGGACCCGCGATGCGCCCGTGTTCGGCACCGACGTGTCCTTGCAGAAGGCGCGCACCGCCGCCTTGTACTCAAGTACACGCGCCGCTGCCGATCTGCTCAGCCGGCCTCAAGTCCGCTATTTGATCGGCAACTACCAGCCCAACGACACCAACCCAACCTCTTTTGCCTTCACCACCAGCGGTCTTACCCGGATCGGCGATTACGTGGGCCGAGTGCGCGACTTCTTGGAGCAGCCCAATGCGCTGTCCGACGGCGCGTTTGCTTTCAGTGATCGCGCCGGTGGCAACCTCAGTCGCCCTTACTACCCTGACGGCATTGTCAGTCAGCAATCAGGTCCTTTCAGTCGACCTTTTGATCAGTGGAGTCCGTTCCACGACGGCATCCAGCTCGATCTGGTCTACAACGCGCTGGCCCAGCACGCAGCGATCTACCTCAACCAGACCCCGGTCAACGGCATCCAGCTGCCTTTGACGCTGGATGGCCAACCATTCGTACCTGCGCCCTCGCCCGCCAATCCGCTGCCTGTCACCGATCCTGTTCCAGGCAGCTGTGGCGGTGCGGACCTGCTTGCGACGGGCAATATGCGTCTCGCCAATGGCATCCAGATATTTCCGGGCAGCGTGCCTATCTATCGTGGCTAGCAACTGGTCGGTGCGATCGGGGTGTCCGGCGACGGCGTCGACCAGGACGACATGGTGTCTTTCCTTGGCCTGCACAACGCCGGCCAGCGGCTGAATTCCGGCATCGGAAATGCGCCGCCGGCACGTCGCGCTGATCAGCTGGTTGTGCGCGGAGCGCGCTTGCGCTATGTGCAATGTCCGCAGTCGCCGTTTATCGGCTCCGATCAACAAAACGTCTGCGGAGGCAAGTGAGATGCGCTCTTTCTACTCGCTCCGTTTGCTTGGTTGCGCGCTTGGTCTAGCACTTGGCACGCTTGCGGCACCGGTATCAGCCAATGCCATTGAGCCGACCTGGCTCGAGTGGACAGGCCTGTTGCCGGCAGCGAGCTACGACCCGGCCCAGGCCACCATTCCGCGCCGTCGCCCTGGCCATCCAGTCACCACGATAACTGAACGTGAGTTGCAGAATCCGAACGCGATCAATCCCGCTCCCGTCGATGCGGTGGGCGAGTTTGTGCCGCTGCCTGATCGCTGGCGGATCATGGAGGCGCTTGGCTTCAAGTTTCCTTGGTATGACCCTTACAACCAGAATATCTGGAAGGGCGACAAGCCAATGAAGATCCCGTTCCTTGAAGGGAACGACTGGTTCTTCAGCTTGCTTGGCATCTCCGACACCATTATCGAGCCGCGCTCCATTCCTACACCGGTCGGCCCACAAGCCAGCGATCAGCCGGGTGCGCTGGACATCTATTCCGGGATTGACCAGACCATCTTTGCGCAGACGTTCTTGGCCGGAATCATCCTGTTCCAGGGCGACACAATTTTCAAGCCACCTGCGCACGAATTTCGCTTGACCTTGGGTCTGCAATACAACCGCGTCGAAACCGATGATGTGCGCGCTTTGCTGATCGATCCGCGTCGCGGCAGAATCCGCGATGACACCTTTATCGCTGTGCAGGAATTATTTTACGACAAGCATTTGCGCGACGTGTCAGATCGCTACGACTTCGACTCGATCCGCATCGGCATCCAGCCCTTCTCCAGCGACTTCCGCGGGTTCCTTTTTCAGGATCTGCAGTTCGGTGTGCGCGTGTTCGGCAATCGCGAAAACAACTTCTGGCAATACAACTTCGCCTACTTCCGCAGGCTGGAGAAAGACACCAACTCAGGCCTCAACGACGTCGGCGCTGGCTTCCGCGATGACGACATCCTGCTCGCCAATGTGTATCGCCAAGACTTTCCAGTGCTTGGCTTCACGTCGCAAGCGACCATCGTCCACAACCGCAATCGGGATACCGATTTTTTCTTTGATGAGAACGGCTTTCTCGCTCGTCCGGCCTCAATTGGCACTGAGCAACCGCGCGAATATGACGTTACCTACATTGGCTACAACGGTGATGGTCATTTCGGGCGCATCAACTTGACCGCATCCGGCTACTTTGCTGTCGGCGACACCACGGCCGTGTTCACCGGACGCAACAATCGGATTGAAGCCGGGTTCTTCGCCGCGGAGGCCGGCATGGACTTCAACTGGATTCGTACGCGCCTCTCGGTCGCGTATGCATCGGGCGATGACGAGCCATTTGACGACAACTCGAACGGCTTTGATGCCATTTTCGAGAACCCGATTTTTGCCGGCTCTGACACCAACTATTGGACGCGGCAGAACATCCCGCTGATCGGCGGTGGCGGCGTGGCGCTGACAGGACGCAATTCGATGATCCCGTCGTTGCGCTCCTCCAAGGAACTGGGGCAAAGCAACTTTGATGGCCCCGGCCTGCGCTTGATTGGATTTGGTGCTGACTTTGACTTGACTCCAGAGTCACGCGTGTCGGTCAACCTCAACGAACTCTGGTTTGATGAAACTGCGTCGATCGAGCTCGCCCGCAACGAAGCACCCATCGACCGCAGCATTGGCACTGATTTGTCCTTCTCGTGGATCTGGCGGCCGTTCCAAACCCAGAATGCCATTTTTCGTCTGTCTGCAGCGGGCCTGTTTCCGGGTTCTGGCCTTGAACGGCTATACGGCAGTGACGACACCTATTACAGCGTTCTCGGCAACATCGTCCTGACATTCTGAGTCTGAAATGCAAAGACCCGCCATGAAACGACACTTCGCACCGCTTGCAGTTTTAGTCGCTCTCGTTATGGGCTGGGCGCCAGCCAATGTTGGCGCGGCAGAGGCCAAGCCAGTCGAACGCGATTACGTCACCCACGCGTCCGCTCCGCGCCACCAGAAATTGGCCGAGGCAGACGCCAAGAGTGCTGGCTGCGTCAGTTGCCATACGGATTCCGACGCCAAGTCCATGCATCGCAATCCCGCCGTGGTGCTTGGCTGCACGGATTGTCACGGCGGCAATGCCAAGGTGGTTTCACCCACCCCAGGCAAGCATTACGAGCGCGAACCACTTGGTCCGATCAATCCACTGGAGGCGACCGAGTATCACGGCGGCCATGCTCGCCATGTCGACGTGCCATACAGCGCCGACTACATGGGCGCAATGGAACAAGCGCACGTGCTGCCGCGCTATCCGGACAACTGGGCCTACCCGGCGAGTCGCAACCCGGAAGGCAACCGGGCGATGATCAACAAAGAGTCGCCTGAATTTATCCGCTTCATCAACCCCGGTGACCTGCGAATTGCCGACGAAGCCTGTGGTGCCTGCCACCAGGAAATTGTCACTGCGACCAAGACCAGCCTGATGGCAACCAGCGCGATGCTGTGGGGTGGCGCTTCGTATAACAACGGCATCCTGCCCTACAAACGCTACATTCTGGGCGAGTACTACACCCGCGACAGCGAATGGGGCGTACTCAAGAATCCGGTCGAAGTCACTCCGGAAATGGCCAAGCGCAACATCATGCCGGCGGTTTATCCACTGCCAGCGTGGGAAGTCGTACCTCCCGCCGACAACTTCCGTGTGTTCGAGCGCGGTGGCCGCAACATCAACACCACCTTCCCGGAAACCGGGTTGCCAAACTCACTGGGACAGATCCAACGTCTGGAAGAGCCCGGCCGACCCGACATCCGCCAGTCCAATCGTGGCCCTGGCACCGGCTCGCGGGTCGCGATCCCGGTGTTGAATATCCATAAATCGCGACTCAACGATCCGCATTTGTGGTTCAGCGGCACCAACGATAACCCCGGCGATTTCCGCGCCTCAGGCTGCACGGCCTGTCACGTGATTTACGCCAACGACCGCGACCCGCGGCACTCTTCAATCTATGCGAAGTACGGCAACGAAGGGTTTACCCAACAGGCCGACCCGACGATTCCACGCGCTGAGCCTGGGCATCCGCTGAAGCACGAGTTCACCCGTGCGATTCCCAGCAGCCAATGCATGGTTTGCCACATGCATCAGCCGAACATGTTCATCAACAGCATGCTCGGCTACACCATGTGGGACTACGAGCCTGACGCGCCGTCGATGTTTCCGGCCGAAGAACGCACGCCCACCGATTCGCAGATTCGAGCCATCAACGAGCGCAATCCCGAAGAAGCAGCGATCCGAGGAAAATGGGCTGACCCTGCTTTCCTGCAGAAGGTCGCCGAGAACAACAGCAAGCTCGATGCCACCCAGTTTGCTGATTACCATGGACACGGCTGGAATTTCCGCGCGGTGCTCAAGCGTGATCGCAAGGGCAACATGTTGGACGAGGAAGGCAAGATTGTCGCCAACAACGACCCCGAGAAGTTCCAGAAAGCCGTGCACATGTCGTCCATCCATGTGGACATCGGCATGCAGTGCGTCGACTGCCATTTCCAGCAAGACGGCCATTCGAACGGCCACATCGTCGGCGAAGTGGCCGCCGGTGTCGAAATCATGTGCCAAGACTGTCACGGCACTGTAGACGCCTACCCCACTTTGCGCACGTCTGGTCCAATGGCATCGCAGGCGGGTCGAAATCTTGAGTTGATCCGTAATTCCGATGGCAAGCGCCGCTTCGAGTGGCTTGCTCCCGACAGGTTGGTTCAGCGCTCTGCGTTGGTGCCTGGCCTTGAGTGGGAAATGAGCCTGGTCAAGGACACCTCTTTCGAGGGATCCCCGTCGTACAGCGCCAAAGCGGATCGCGCGCACTCCATGTCGCGCAATACCTCCACTTTGGAGTTTGGTGCGCAAGTGGCGAAGGAAGATCGTGCGCACGGCGAAGACACCATGTTGTGCTACACCTGCCATACCTCCTGGACGACCAGTTGCGGCGGATGTCACCTGCCGATTCAGGCGAATTTCAAGACCGAGCGCCACCACTATGAAGGCGGAGAGACGCGCAACTACGCCACCTACAATCCACAGGTGGCGCGTGACGACATCTTCCAGCTGGGTCGGCATGGCGAGGTAAAGGATTACAAGATCGCTCCGATCCGATCCACCTCGGCGCTGGTGTTGTCATCAACCAATTCAAGTCGTGAACGAATCTATATCCAGCAGCCACCGATTTCGGCGGCAGGATTCAGTTCGCAAGCCTTTGCACCGCATTACCCGCACACCGAACGCCGGACTGAAACCAAGCAGTGCACCGATTGCCACTTGTCGGCCGACAACGACAACAACGCAATCATGGCGCAGCTCATGTTGCAGGGCACCAAGTTCGTTGACTTCATGGGCTTTGTCACATGGGTCGGCGGTCAAGGCGAAATCACCGCCATCCCGGTGACAGAATGGGACGAGCCACAAGCGGTCGTCGGTTCCTACCTGCACAAGTACGCCTACCCGGCTCGCTTTGCCAAGCACGAGTCACTCGGGCGCGTGCTGCCGGAAGGCTTCAACCATCGTGCTGGCGATGCGGCCTGTATCCAGCATCGGGGTGAATACCTGTTCGTTTCCGAGGGCAGCAAAGGTACGCGGGTTTACGACATATCGAGTGCAACAAACAAAGGCTTCTCGATGCGCTTTGTCTCTTCGCCGTTCTCGAAACTTGGCCAAGACACCCACATCAAGAGCGCCAACGCGACCTGTGTTGCGTTGCCAACCAATCAGCCGATTGCACCCGAACGCAATCAGGGTGATTTGATGCGCAACATCAATCTGGAGCAGCCGTTCCACCCGATATACAACTACGCGTACATCAGCGATGCGGAAGAAGGCTTGATCCTGACCGACGTCAACACCCTGGTCGATTCCGAGCCACGCAACAACTTTTTGGAGCGTGCAATTACCTGGAATGAAGGCGGGGTTCTGACGGGTGTCCGTCACCTCACGGTCGCCGGCACATGGATCTATGCATCGACGCCTCGCGGCGTGGTGGTGCTCGACATGAACGAGCCTTTGAAGCCGCGTTACGTCACCACCATCGATCTTGCTGATGCGCGTGCTGCGCAGGTGCAGTTCCGCTACCTGTTCGTCACCACGGCTCGCGGTCTGCAGACGGTGGACATTTCATTGCCGGATCATCCGCGTATCGTAACCGGAGCATTGGTGACCTTGGCCAACGCGCAAAAGCTGCACATCGCTCGCGTCTACGCCTATGTCGCCAATGGCAAGGACGGTGTGGCGATTGTTGACGTCACTCGCCCCGAACAGCCGGCGCTCTACCAGATGTTCAATGCTGGCGGCGCGATCACCGATGCCCATGACGTGGCGGTTGCATCAACGAACGCTTCGCCCTTCCTGTACGTGGCGGATGGAGCAGGCGGACTGAAAGTGGTGCAGTTGACGGCACCAGATACGCAGCCCAACTTCTATGGTTATGCCGCCGAGCCCAAGCCGCAACTGGTAGCCAGCTACCCAACCAAGAAGCCAGCCCTTTCGATCACTCGCGGACTTGAGCGTGACCGCGCCGCTGACGAAACCGGTCATCAAGTTGCCGTCTTGGGTCGCATTGGCTCTCGCCCCTTCAACGCCGACGAGGCGCGCACTCTTTACCTGGATGATGAAGGCAAGCCTTGGTTTGTCAGCGACGCGGTAGAAGGCCCGAACGGGATCAAGTCCAAGCGTTTGCCCTTCAAATCCAGTCGTATCTGGGGCCAACAGCCCGAGAACCATGACGTACTAGGCGAGCATCACGAACCAACCTCGCCGACGACCACCGACGGTCCGGCCAAGACTAAAAAGGGTGGTGAGCATCACTGAGTCGGTTGCTCGGGTTGTCGGTTAGGTGGGTGATTGGACCGGCGTGCTCGGCACGTCGGTCAAACACTGAGGCACTTGTAGCTGGTAATTTGCTTGAAGACCAAACCTCTGTGAGTGCAGGCGGTATTTGCATGTCGAAAGGGTCCACTTGCAGGCGGTTGGCTTGGCAGCCATTCCCAAGTCTTCTGCGCATCAGATGACACTCCTCTAGAGTGCATTGAGGCTGATTCAAACGTCATCGCGCCCGTGGATTGTCGGAGCACAGGTGTATGCGTCTGGGCGCTGCGCTGAGCTCAGGGCTAACGCAGTGCCAAACTCCCCCTGCAGTGGCTAGGTTTCCAGCACACTCTTTAAGCCTTCGGGTCGCCAGCGCTGTATCTGGGGTGCCCGATCAAAGAGCGCTCGGGCGAGAAAATCGCTTCCGGACGAAACCCATGGGCAAAGCAGGCCAATACTCGTCGCCCTAAGGCCGACTGGCTGCTAGCCCGGCCTTTTCATGAATTGCGCACGCCCTCGCTTGTCTTCTGACCGTACAGGGAATTCTCTTCAGTCGGCCGTATGGCCCGATACGCCGCTCCTTCAGAGAATCCCCTGTGCGATCAGTATCCTGCGCGATCATCGGACGCATTCATGAAAAGGCCGGGCGAGCTCCGCATTTTTCAGAAGCGAGTCGAGCAAATCGTGCACCGGCCCATTCAAGGCGGGTTTAGTGCCTCTGTTCAGACCTTCCGCAGCACCAAATCAAACTTTCCTTGGGGCACGCCAGACTTTTCGCCAGCGCCACCCTTGAAAGCAACGACGAGGCTGCCCCGTTCCGCCTCCGGCACTGCCAGCAGCAAGCGATCCACATCGTTGAGCTTATGACCGCCAAAGTACATCTGCGTGGTCAGCTCGTGGTAGCCGCGTAGAGCTACTTTGAAATGGATGTGCGGTGGTCGCGACCACTCGTCGGCCACTGGGTAGGCGCCGGGTTTGATGGTGCGGAAGCGATAGCGGCCTTCCACGTCGGTACGAAATTGCGACCAGCCTTGGAAGTGCGGATCCAACGCCGCAGGATTCGGATCGGCTTCATGCGCATAGCGACCGTGATGATTGGCCTGCCACACGTCTACCAAGGCATTGCCGACCGGCACGCCCGTCTCGTCGACCACCTGTCCGTGCACATCGACTACCTCGCCCAGCGCGTGCTCGCTGTGGCCGTCGATGACGGTCATATCCAAGTCTTTGTCGGCTTGCTCGACCTTGGGGAAAAACGGGCCCTCGGTTTGCGCGGGCGTGACCGCGCTCGCCCACTGACTGGTGCCGCCCAAAACCAATACTCCAAGCGCCGTCTGAATAGACGCACGGCGCGTCATGCTCATCGAGTTCTTCATCGAAATTGCTCCCGCAGCCGATTGATCACAGGCAACGCCAATGCCCCTTGAAGAACTATGCCACGGGTTGCCGCAGTGTGCCGGCGGTGCCGACCGTTGCTGGAGAGCGGGCGACGGTTTCGCCGCAACTGCGTTGCACACTGACTGTTCGCGCTCGCGTCTATGGCGACGATGTCGACGGTCTGTAGCGAGCTCCACCTCGGGCCCGTGCAAAGGTTCCGTGAAGTACATCCGGTTGAGAAGAAGACCGGGGAAGTGGGGCGGGCGTTGCCCGATTACTCTGGCCTGCACCCAATGGTTCACAAGCGCAATCGAACCGTGGGGCGGTTTGGCTCTGACAAAGCGGCTAATGCGCTATCGCTAGCCGGCTTCGGGCAAACTTGCCCGATGTCGAATGACCGCGTCCTCACTCCCAGTCAGTTCACCGCCCTCGCCCGCTCGCTGCTCGAAGACAGCTTTCCGCTGGTCGAGATCGAGGGCGAGTTGAGCGGTTTTATGCGCCCCGCGTCCGGGCATCTGTACTTCAACCTGAAAGACCGCAATGCGCAGGTGCGCTGCGCGATGTTTCGACCCAAGAGTCAATGGTTGCGCTTCAAGCCGGCCGACGGCGACCTAGTGATCGCACGGGGTCGCGCCACGCTGTACGAGCCGCGGGGCGACTTTCAGCTGGTCGTCGAACATATCGAGCCGGCGGGCGAAGGCATGCTGCGCGCCGCATTTGAGGCGCTCAAAGGGCGATTGGAAGCGGAAGGTCTGTTCGAGCCTGCCCGCAAACGTGCCATCCCGCGCTGGATTGCGCGCTTGGGTGTGATTACGTCCCCCGGTGGTGCGGCGATCCATGATGTGTTGAGCGTTTTACGTCGGCGCTTTCCCTTGATCGAAGTGGAACTGTTGCCAGTGTTGGTGCAAGGCGCTGGTGCCGCCTCGCAGATCGTTGAGATGCTGGCCCGAGCCGATCGCAGCATGCGTTTTGATGCCCTGCTGCTGACCCGCGGCGGCGGCTCGTTGGACGACCTGCAGGCATTCAACGACGAGACGATGGCGCGCGCCGTATTTGCCTGTCGCACACCTGTCGTCGCTGCAATTGGCCACGAGACCGATCTCAGCATCGTGGAGTTGGTGGCCGATCTGCGCGCGCCGACGCCCTCCGCAGCCGCTGCAGCGATTTCCCCCGACCAGCTTGAGCTGCGCGCGCGCTTGTCGGGCTGTGCAACGCAGATGGCTGGCCGCGTGCAAACACGACTTCAAGGCGTGAGTCAGCGACTTGACCAGCTGCACCTGCGACTGGCCCAGCAACATCCCAAGCAACGCTTGGCAAGGCACTCGGAACGCCTGAGCGCATTGTCGCAACGCCTCCAACGCAAACAGGCGGGCTCGCTCGTGCTGCTGAAGGAACGCTTGCGCGGCCGCGCTTAGCGACTGCGCATGCAGGCGCCTCGGCTACGCCTCACCCGCTTGCATCGCGATTGGCTGCTGGCGGGCGAGCGCCTGAAGGCCAGCATGCAAAGTCGTCTGGACCAGCGAGTGCTTCGCGTGGACGCGCTCGCACGCACGTTGGCCGCCATTGGACCACTTGCCACGCTGGCACGCGGTTATGCCATCGTCCGCCTACCTAACGGTTCCGTGGTC
Source organism: Lysobacterales bacterium (assembly GCA_038215505.1). Taxonomy (GTDB): domain Bacteria; phylum Pseudomonadota; class Gammaproteobacteria; order Xanthomonadales; family Xanthomonadaceae; genus JANNWF01. The sequence goes on along the minus strand of JBBQQV010000015.1, from coordinate 2,882 downwards.
ACATCCGTTAGCGGTGTGCGCGCTGACGATCAGCTCCAGGTTGGGTTGGTTGACGGTGCCATTGCGGTCAGCGTGCGCGAGGTGGTGGCGAAGTAGCGGACGCGCAGGTCGGCCGTCATTGCTGACGCGTTGACCTGTTCTGTTTACGGGTCGAGAATGCGGCTCGGGGATGAGTCAGTCAGTTAGTCAATCAAAGCAAGGGGAGCGGTCCAATGAAGGCATCCGATCTGTTCATGCGCGCGCTTGAGGCCGAGGGCGTGGAGTACATCTTTGGCATTCCAGGCGAAGAAAATCTCGACCTGCTGGAGTCGCTGCGCACTTCCAACATCAAGCTCATTTTGACTCGCCACGAGCAAGGCGCCGGATTCATGGCGGCTACCTATGGCCGTCTCACGGGTAAGGCCGGCGTGTGTTTGGCCACACTCGGCCCCGGTGCCACCAATTTCGTCACGGCGGCGGCGTATGCGCAGCTAGGCGCGATGCCGATGCTGATGATCACCGGTCAGAAGCCGGTCAAGCTCAGTAAACAAGGCCATTTTCAGATCGTCGACATCGTCGACATGATGAAACCGCTGACCAAGTACACCAAACAAATCATCTCCGCCGACAACATCCCGGCACGAGTGCGCGAGGCATTCCGCCGCGCCGAAGAAGAGCGTCCGGGTGCCACCCATCTGGAACTGCCAGAAGATATCGCTGACGAGCATTCAGATGCCATTGTCATCAAGAAGAGCCATTCGCGGCGGCCTGTGGCCGATGACAAGTCGATTGCGCACGCGGTAGATGCAATCACCAACTCCAAGCATCCGCTGCTGATGCTGGGCGCGGGTGCCAATCGCAAGACCACCTCCAAGATGCTGCGCGAGTTCGTCGATGAGCTCGGCATTCCGTTCTTCACCACGCAGATGGGCAAGGGCGTGGTCGATGAGCACCACCCGCTGTGGCTGGGCAATGCGTCGTTATCGGCGGGCGATTTTGTCCACCGCGCCATCGAGAGCGCCGATTGCATCATCAACATCGGTCATGACGTGATCGAGAAGCCGCCGTTCTTCATGAGCAAGGGGCTGCGCAAGGTCATCCACGTCAATTACCTCGGCGCTGAAGTCGATACCGTTTATTTCCCACAGGTGGAGGTCGTCGGCGATATCGCCAATTCGGTATGGCGGATGAAGCAGCGACTATCCAAGCAAGCGCACTGGAATTTCAGTTTCTTCGACAAAGTGCGCGATGCGATGACCGCGCATTTGGAAGAGGGCAAGGACGACGACCGTTTCCCGATGTATCCGCAGCGTCTGGTCGCGGACATTCGCAAGGTGCTGGGCCCGAAAGACATCCTGTGTCTGGACAACGGCATGTACAAGATCTGGTTCGCGCGGTACTACCGCTGCAACGAGCCCAACACCATGTTGCTCGACAACGCGCTGGCGACGATGGGCGCAGGCCTGCCCTCGGGCATGGCGGCGAAAATAGTGTATCCGGATCGCAAGGTGGTTGCTTTGGCCGGCGATGGCGGTTTCATGATGAACTCGCAGGAGATCGAAACCGCAGTGCGTTTGAACCTCAACATGACCATGATCGTGGTGCGCGACAACGCCTACGGCATGATCAAGTGGAAGCAAGCCAACATGAACTTCGCCAACTTCGGCATGGACATGGGCAACCCCGACTTCGTCAAATACGCCGAAAGCTATGGTGCCCGCGGCCACCGCCCGGCCAACGCTGCCGAGTTTGCGCCCCTGCTCGAACGCACTCTGCAGGAGCCAGGCTTTGACTTGATCGAAGTGCCAATTGATTACTCCGACAATGATCGGATCTTGAATAACGAGATCAAGGTGTTGTCGGCGAAGCTGTAGGGCGGGCCTCGGCCTGCCGCTTGCGTCACCATAACCTTTCCGTTTTTTCGCCATGATTGTGGCGGGCCAAGGCCCGCCCTACGGGGTTGACACTGTGTTGAAGCCCACCTACCCGTACTACCTCGCCAACGAAGCGGTATTTGCCAACACCGATCTCGCAGTCACCGACAAATACACGGGTGAAATCGCGACCCGAGTGGCGCTTGCCGATGCCAAGGCAATCGATGCCGGCATTGCTGCCGCCGTGCATGCACAGGAGGCGATGCAGGCGTTTGCGCCCTATCAGCGCCAGGACGTGCTCAACCACTGCGTCATGCGCTTCAAAGAGCGTTTCGAAGAGATTGCTCTCGCCTTGTGCATTGAAGCCGGCAAGCCGATCAAGGACTCGCGCGGCGAAGTGTCGCGCTTGATCGATACCTTTCGCATCGGCGCGGAAGAAGCAGTGCGCATCGGTGGCGAGGTGATGAACCTTGAGATCGCGCCGCGCGCCAAGGGCTATCGCGGGATGTGGAAGCGGGTGCCAATTGGCCCCTGCTCGTTGATCAGTCCGTTCAATTTTCCGCTCAATTTGGCCGCGCACAAGATTGCTCCCGCCATTGCGGCAGGTTGCACCTGGGTGATGAAGCCCGCTTCACGCACGCCCATCGGCGCGCTGATTATTGGCGAAGTGCTGGCAGAAACCGACCTGCCGAAGGGGGCGTTTTCAATCCTGCCCTGCGCCCGTGATGGTGCCGACTTGTTCACCGTCGATGACCGCCTGAAGCTGCTCAGTTTCACCGGCTCGCCCGGCGTGGGCTGGGATCTCAAAGCCAAGGCAGGGCGTAAGAAGGTCGTGTTGGAGCTGGGCGGCAATGCGGCGTGTTTGATTGACGCAGACCAGGCGGATCGGCTCGATCACGTGGTCGAGCGTGTGGTGTTTGGCGCGTACTACCAGTCCGGCCAAAGCTGCATCAGCGTGCAGCGGATCATCGTTCACGACAGCCTGTACGACGCGGTGCGCGACAAGCTCACGGCGGCGGTGAAAGCACT
>JBBQQV010000014.1:0-17099 GCA_038215505.1 Lysobacterales bacterium | reverse complement strand
CGATGCCGATTTCTGAAACCAGCGTGTTCGGCCCCACCTTGGCGCAGTTGCATGCCACCGCCAAGCCAGTCGCGGAAGGCTGGTGGGTCGCACAGCGAGCCAGTCTGATCGCGCGCGCAATCACCAGCACCCCGCAGTACCTGTATCACCTGCCCAGCGTGCGTCAGCGTGCCATCGAGTTGAATCGGATTGCCGCGGTCGACCAGCGCTTCTATGCGCTCAAAGCGAATCCGCATCCGGCGATTCTGCAAACACTCGACAGCGAAGGCTTCGGCTTCGAATGTGTGTCGCAAGGCGAGCTGGAGCATCTGTTTGCCACCCTGCCGAGCTTGCCTCCGCAGCGGGTATTGTTCACCCCGAGTTTTGCAGCCTTGGCCGAATACACCGACGCGCTGGCGCGCGGGGTGCGCGTGACCGTCGACAACGCCGCGCTGTTGCGGCTCGCGCCTGACGTTTTTCGCGACAAGGAAGTCATCCTGCGCATTGATCCCGGCTTTGGTCAGGGCCACCACGAAAAAGTCCGCACCGGCGGTCGCGAAGCAAAGTTTGGTTTGAGCGTTGAAGCCTTGGACGATTTCCTCGCTGCCGCGCGCGCCATCGATCTGCGTGTGGTTGGGCTGCACGCGCACATCGGCAGCGGCATCGTGGATCCACAGCACTGGCGCGAGGTGTACGCCCAGCTGGCCGCCATGGCCGAAGGCATTGGCACGGTGGCCAGCATCGACGTGGGGGGCGGGCTGGGCGTGGCGTATGAGCCGCACGCCGAGAGTCTGGATCTGGAGGCGTACGCGGCGGCCTTGGCCGAGATCAAATCGGCGTATCCGCAATACGCGTTGTGGATCGAGCCCGGTCGTTTTCTGGTCGCGGAGTGTGGCGTCCTGCTGCTGCGAGTCACCCAGGTAGTCGAGAAGGCCGGTGTACGCCGGATCGGCGCCGACGCAGGCATGAACGCGCTGTTGCGGCCTGCGCTGTATGGCGCCTTCCATGAGATCGCCAATCTGTCGCGATATGAGGATCCGCCCGGCGCGCTTTGCGAAGTGGTCGGCCCCATCTGCGAAACCGGCGATGTGCTGGGTCGTCGACGCCGGTTGCCAGACAGCACGGTGCCGGGCGATGTGTTGTTGATCGCCAATGCCGGTGCTTACGGCGCGGTGATGGCCAGTCGGTATAACCTGCGCGCGATGCCTATCGAGGATGTGCTGCAATGACCGCGCGACGCTGGCTGCTGACGGCCAACTCAACGATTGCGGGCGTGCTTGGGTTAGCCACGGTTGGCCTGATGTTCGGCCGTGACGTCGATGCACCAAAGACGATGGCAACCATGGTCCTGATGTTTGTGTTGCCGGCGGTGTTGGCGGCAGCTGTCGCGACATGGAAAGTCGGGTGGCGCGGTTTGCAGCGGCCCGCGCAATCTCCGGGCGGCGTGCTGGTGCTGGCGATCTGGACCACGCTGACCGCGTTTGCCTCCTACTTCTTGATGGTGGCGCTGTTGGTATGGCCGTGGACACTCTTGATTGCGCAGCCCGACGGCACATCGATGATGGAAGCGTTGAGGACGGGCGTTCTGGTGGGAGGCTTGGCCATGCTGATTGCGACCGTACTGGGCTTGTTGCCTGCGGTCGCCCTGTGCTGGTGGACATCGACTCTGGCAACCCGTCGGCGCCAACTCGAACTGACGAATAGCCCATGAGCAGTGCGCGCCCGCCCGAATCCGTTTTCAAGCGCGACCACATCGCCAGCTTCCGCTTTGTGCGCAGTGAGTTTTCGGCGCAAACGGGGCTGGCGAAACTGGTCTATGCCTTCGACGATGGCCCCGAGCTGATCGAAACCATTCGCGTGCCAGGCGCGCCCTTTACGCTCACGGCGCAGCGGCTGGGCAAGGTTGAGGCCGCACTGAGGTTGCTGCACTTGATTGCCGGCGTCAGCTATTTCAAGGCAGCGGTGCCGAAGTCGATCCGCATTGATGGCTATGCCATCGACGCCGACACGGCGCGCTTTCTCGAGACTGTCTACGAGCACGGACTGGCGGAGTTCGCGTATCGCAATGGCTTGAGTCTGCGCGGCAAAATTCACTTTCCGTTCGCCGGTGATAAGACTAAGGGTGCTGGCACTGGTGGCAGCGCCGGCAGGCGCAAGCCTTTGGTCGGTTCGCAGGGGAGCATCGCGCCTTCCGCTGCTCCCACAGGTGGTGGCCCACCGAAACACGCCTTGGTCGCCATTGGCGGCGGTAAGGATTCCATGGTCAGCATTGAGGCGCTGCGCGCGCTCGGTGTCACCCAGACCGTGACCTGGATTGGCGCTGCGCCTTTGCTCCGCGCCTGCGCCGAGCGTACCGGCTTGCCGCTGCTGCAAATCGAACGTCAGCTCGCCGCCCAGTTGTTTGAGTTCAATCGCGCCGGTGCTTGGAATGGGCACATTCCGGTAACCGCGATCAATTCAGCCATTCTGGTATTCGCGGCATTGCTGGTTGGTGCCGATTTTGTGGTGTTTTCGAACGAGCGCTCGGCCAGTTACGGCAGTCAGATCGAAGGCACCGGCGAGGTCAACCATCAGTGGTCGAAAGGCTGGGAATTCGAGCGCCTGTTTGCCGCCGAGGTGCGCCGTTCGGTCTCCTCCGAACTCAGCTATTTCTCCCTGCTGCGGCCACTCTCGGAGCTTGCTGTGGCGCGGCAGTTCGCTCGCTTGAATCGCTACGACGCGCATTTTTCCAGCTGCAATCGCAACTTCCACCTGTTGGGAGAGCGCCCGACCAGTCGCTGGTGCGGAGTCTGTCCAAAATGTCATTTCGTCTTTCTTGCCTTGGCACCGTTCATGCCGAAGCCGCGCCTGGTGGCGATTTTCGGCCGTAATCTGTTGGACGAGGTTGCGCAAGCCGCAGGCTTTGACGCGCTTATCGAATACCGAGATCACAAACCGTTTGAGTGTGTTGGCGAAGGTCGCGAATCGCGCGCCGCACTGGCGGCGCTCAGCCAGTCACCGGTGTGGCAAGAAGACGCCTTGGTCGCGCGATTTGCCCGCGAAATTCTGCCGCAGCTAGACCCCGCCGATCTCAACATTGCGCCGCAGTTGTTGGCCGAAGGCGAGCACGGCATTCCCGCTGATCTGTGGAGTCGACTCGATGCGCATTTCAGCGCTTGAAGGCAAGCGGGTTGCGCTGTGGGGCTTTGGCCGCGAGGGCAAGGCCGCGCACGCGGCCATTCGCAGGCGTTTTCCCGCTCAGCCACTGACCCTGTTCTGCCCGCTGGTTGAGCATCCGCTGGCCTTGGCGCTGGCCGATCCGTTGCTCGCCGTCAGGGAAGCACCGACGGTGGACGAGTTGTGTGGTTTTGACGCCGTCATCAAGTCGCCGGGCATCAGCCCGTATCTGCCACCCGCGGCGCAGGCGCTTGCCAGCGGTGCACAGTTCACCAGTGGCACAGCGCTTTGGTTCGCGCAAGGATTGCCCGGGCTCAAGCTCTGCGTCACCGGCACCAAGGGCAAGAGCACCAGCACCGGTTTGATCGCACATTTGCTGCGCGCGCGTGGGCTCGCCGTCGGGCTGGCCGGTAATATCGGCCTGCCCCTGCTGGAACTGCTCGATCCTCCATTGCCACCCGCCCTATGGGCGATTGAGCTGTCGAGCTATCAGACCGGCGACGCGCTCAATCCTGATCTTGCGCTGGTGCTCAATTTGTTTCCTGAGCATCTGGACTGGCACGGTAGCGAGGCACGTTACATCGAGGACAAGCTGCGACTGATTACACAGGCGCAACCACGGCGTGTGCTGCTCAATTGGCAAGACCCGCGCTTGCGGGCGCTGGGCGAAACGCTGCCGAATGTGCGTTGGTTCGGTCGCGAGGACGGATGGCATTTGCGCGAACGCGGCGTGTACCGGGCAGATCGCTGCGTGCTCCGGCGCGTGCCTGCGGCGCTGCCCGGCAACCACAATGCGCTGAACCTGTGTGCGGCGCTTGCCGCGATTGAGGCGGTCGATCTGGATGCTGTCACCCTGGCGGCGCACGCCGCGCGTTTCCGGCCATTGCCACATCGTTTGCAGTCACTGGGGCAACGCGGCGGGATAGGATTCATCGATGATTCCATCGCCACCACGCCGCACGCCAGTTTGGCCGCACTGGATTGTCTGCGTCATCGGCGAGTGGCGATTATCGTCGGTGGTTTTGATCGCGGAATCGACTGGAGTGTATTCGCCGAGCGCGTGCGAGTCGACGCGCCGGCGGCGGTGGTTTGCACCGGCCAAAACGGGCCGCGGATTTTCGCCCTGTTAGCCGCCGCTGGACTAGCCGGCGACAGCCAGTTGCGACAAGCCGAGGACATGGCCCAGGCGGTGCAACTCGCTCGCGAGCTGGTCGGTTCGGATGGCATCGTTCTGCTGTCGCCGGGTGCACCCAGTTTTCCGGAGTATCGCGACTATGCCGAACGCGGCCGGCATTTCGCCAAGCTGGCAGGGTTTGATCTCAAACGCAGCGAGATCCAGGGGCTTGGTATCGCTTGACGGCACCTGCGTTTCACTGGCCCGCAGAGCGCGCTCCTCGTTAGTCGTGCAGGCGGAAACAGCAGCGCAGCAAGCTCCGCTGCACGCGGCTGTGGTCGATGCTCGCAGCTTCTGTAGAGCCGAGCTTGCTCGGCTGCCCTTACGCGTAGCGGTCGCGGTGGCCAAATTCGGCAATCTCCATTTCAACGTGGACTCCGGTAGAGTCGGAGACGGGGCTCCGCTGGGGAAGCGGATGCGGATGGGGGGCGGCAAAGGGGGTGCGCGATGATCCGAGTACTGCTAGTCGATGACCATGTGCTGGTGCGGACTGGGCTGCGGATGCTGTTGGCGGGCCAAGTCGACATGGAATGTGTCGGTGAAGCCGATAGCGGCGAAGAGGCACTCCAGTTGGTGCGCAAGACTCACCCCGACGTGGTCCTGTGCGATCTGCACATGCCCGGCTTGAGCGGCTTGGAATTGACCGAGCGCCTGCTGAAAATGGCCAATGCGCCGCGGGTGATCGCGGTCAGCATGCAGGACGATGGGCCGTTGCCCAGGCGCGTGCTCGAAGCTGGTGCCAGCGGTTACGTCAGCAAGTCCAGCCCGGCTGAAGAACTGCTGCGTGCCATCCGCGACGTAGCGCGTGGCAAACGCTATATCGGCTCAGACATTGCGCAAGCGTTGGCGCTTGGCAGCATCAGCAGCAGTGCGCGCTCGCCGTTTGACGGCTTGTCACCGCGCGAGCTGGAGATCGTGATGATGCTGGTGCAGGGAATCCGTACCAACGACATGGCACGACAACTCAGTCTCAGCCCCAAGACAGTGTCGACGCACAAATACCGACTGCTGCGGAAGTTGGGGCTGCAGGACGTGATGTCGCTGGCGCGTTTGGCCAGTCAACACGGATTGCTTGACCAAGCGCACACGCTGACGGCGCAAGCCGACTGAGGCTGTCGAGCAGAACTGGTGAGGTGCCGCCGGAAGGCGTTTCAACTCTGGAGCGGTTCCTCGCTTGCCCCCAGTGGAAGCAAGCGAGTCTGCCGACTCCAATCGTTGGGTCGTTACACGCTGGGCGGCGTATTCGCACTCTTCTGTTTGGCCACATCAGCGACGATTTGCTGAAACAACCCGCCTGGCGGACTCACGATGGGCTTGATGGGCTCAGGCGCGATGACCGTGGCCACGACTTCGATTGGCTCGACCGAAGGTGCCATTGTTACGGCGGGCTCACTCGCCGCGGTAACGGCCAGCGATATCGTGGGTCTTTCGAGCGGCGCATGAGCGTCAACGGCGTCGCTGACCGCTGTTTGAGCGACAGTGGCGGGGGCGCTCGCCAAGGCAACAGCCGGCACGACAATCGCTTCAGTCACCGCCTCGGTCACCGTTTCGCTCACTTCCGCCGGGGTTGCGGCGGCGACGGTCTCGGTTTTGACCGCAGCGGGTACTGCGGCTTTGGCCTCATGGCTGACAACCGCTGCGCTGATCGACTCAGGGACGATTGACTCAGGGACGATTGACTCAGTGACGATCAACTCAGGGACAGCCCCTGCAGGCGTCGCGACGATGGGCTCAGCTGCTGTCGTTTGCGTGACCGTGACTGCCATCGGCTCGGCCGACATTGCCTCGGGTTCCATCGATGACGTCTTCTGCTCCGCCTCAGCGACGACGACAGCTGGAGGCACATTGGCCGACAAGGGAGCCTCTCGTGTCGGCGAGGTCAGGGCTTGTGTCACCGTCGTCACTGGTGCCTGCTCCAGTTCGGGGCTCGACGCGAGGACTTCGGGCTCTGCCTCAGCCACGACCGCGGCAATCATCAACGCGGGCCTTGGAGCCGCCATTGGAGTGGGACTTGGAGCAGGCGCGAGTGTCGGAGCCGGCTCAGCTGTCAGGGTGGTCTCAGCTGTCAACGCAGGCGCCGGGGACAGTGTGGCGAATGACGTGGGCGCGGGCGAGGGGAAATAGGCAGCGGTCGCAGGCGGCAAACGGGAACCGTCCAAGCGGGAACCGTCCAAGCGGGAACCGTCCAAGCGGGACGCGCTTGCCATGTCATCGTTGCGCTCTGCATTGTCGCTGACCGTCGGCACCGGCGCCGGCGTTGCAGCCGCCAGCGGCACAGTCGGAACCACGACAGGGCTTGGCGAAACATTGGCCACGCTTACCGCTTGATCCTCGTGCTCCTCATCGTCCTGCTCACCATCAAACTCGAGCTGACTCTGGTCTCCCAAACCTGCGTCAAGCGCGGAAACGCCGGTGGCATCTTGCTGACGGCGACGCCGCCGACCGCCGCGGCGACCGCGCCGACGGCGCGCACCACCGTCTCCAGTCGGATCGGCGCTGGCCGCATCGGACCCATCGGTGGCGACTGTTGCTCCACTTGCAAGCAATGCCGCTGCGGCTGCAATTTGTTCGGCCGTCAACGGCTCGCTGGCAGGCGCCGGCGTGGCGGGTGCCTCAACCCCTGCAGTGGCAGCTACCTGAGCATCGCGGCGCGGCTCTCCTCGGCTGCGGTCACCTCCTCGCTGACCATCCTGTCTACCACCCGAACGCTCTCCAGACCGATCTCCTGATTGATCGGCACCGGCCTGCGTGTTGCCAGGCTTGTCGCTGTTGGCCTTGTCGGTGCCTGCTTGCACAGCGGCTGCGCGCTCAGCGACCGGGCGGTCCGCCGCTGGTCGCTCGTTGCGGACCGGTTTCGGTGCTGCAGGACGATCAACAGCCGGTTTACTGGTGACCTCTTCGGCTGCTCTTGCACTTTGCGGCGTGGATTGCGGCCGCGGCTGTTTGTTGCGCTCGGCGTGATCGTCGCCACCGCGACCGCGACCACGGCCTCCGCGGTCGTTCCTGTCGCCGCGCTCGTTGCGTTTGCCGGTGGTCGGAGTGCTCGGGCGTTCGCCAGTTGTTGCTGACCAGCGAGGGCTTTGCTCAACCACGGGAGCGGCTGCGGCGGGCTGACCCTCAGCGCTGCCGAACCAAGCCATTACCTGTGACCAGAAGCTCTTTTTTGGCGCAACTGCCAATACCGCTGGCAACACCAAGGCCACTGGCTCCACGGCTTCGACCGTCTCGCGCAACGGAGCCGGCGTCGCCGGGCGCACATTGGTCACGGCTGGCGGCGGCGGCACGTTCAATTGCGCCTTGGTCAGCGCATGCACTTCCTGCTTGCGCGGGCTGATGCGGTGATAGCTTGGCCGCGCGGCCTCTTCACCGATCTCGTTCTCACGCATGCGCATCACGTTGAAATGTGGCGTTTCCAACTGCGGATCAGCAACGATGATCAAGGGCACGTCATGACGCTGCTCGATCTCACGCAGCGCCAAGCGCTTCTCGTTCAACAGGAAGTTGGCAATTTCACCGGGTGCCTGCACCAGCACTTGGCCGGTGCCATCTTTCATCGCCTGTTCTTCGATCAGGCGCAGAATCGATAGCGACAACGACTCGACGCTGCGCATACGGCCGTGACCATCGCAGCGCGGGCAAATGATCTGACTGGACTCGCCCAAGCTCGGACGCAGGCGTTGGCGGGACATTTCCAGCAAGCCAAATCGCGAGATACGACCAATCTGCACGCGCGCACGGTCTTGCTTCAGCGCGTTTTGCAGGCGGTTTTCGACGTCGCGCTGGTGCTTGGTGGACGACATGTCGATGAAGTCGATCACCACCAGACCACCCAGATCGCGCAGGCGCAGTTGGCGTGCCACTTCGTCAGCGGCTTCCAGATTGGTGTTGTAGGCGGTTTCCTCGATATCGCTGCCCTTGGTCGCGCGCGCCGAGTTGACGTCGACCGCGGTCAAGGCCTCGGTCTGATCCATCACGATGGCGCCGCCTGACGGCAAGCGCAGCTCGCGGGCATACGCGTTTTCGATCTGGCTTTCGATCTGGAAGCGCGAGAACAGCGGGGTGGTTTCGGCGTAGCGCTTCAACTTGCGCAGGTTGTGCGGCATCACCTGCTCAACAAAGGCGCGCGCGTCTTCGAATACTTCGTCGCTGTCGATCAAGATCTCGCCGACGTCATTGCGCAAATAATCGCGCAGCGCGCGAATGATCAGTCGTGACTCCTGATAAATCAGGAATGGCGATGGTTTGGTCAGCGCCGCATCCGTGATCGCGCGCCAAACCTGCAGCAGATAATCCAGATCCCATTGCAGCTCTTCGGCATCGCGGCCCATGCCGGCGGTGCGAATGATTACGCCCATGTCATCGGGAATGGACAGCTTGTCCATTGCCTCTTTGAGCGCTGCGCGGTCATCGCCTTCGATGCGGCGCGACACGCCTCCAGCGCGCGGGCTGTTGGGCATCAGCACCATGTAGCGGCCAGCCAACGAGATAAACGTGGTCAGTGCGGCACCTTTGTTGCCGCGCTCCTCTTTGTCGACTTGGATGACGACTTCCTGGCCTTCGCGCAGGAGTTCCTTCATCGATGCCTTGTCGGGATTCACGCCCTCGACAAAATAATCGCGGGAGATTTCCTTTAACGGCAAAAAACCGTGACGCTCGCCACCGTATTCGACAAACGCTGCTTCCAGCGATGGCTCGATGCGGGTGATCCGGCCTTTGTAAATGTTGCCTTTCTTTTGCTCTTTGGACGGTTGTTCGATATCGATGTCATACAGCGTCTGCCCATCCACGATGGCGACGCGCAACTCTTCCTGCTGAGTTGCATTGATGAGCATTCTCTTCATGTTTGCCAATTCCTAACGCGCTCAACCGCAAGGAACGTCTGGGTGTACGCCTCATCAGTTTCTGATGGCCGCTTGCGGCGCATTGCGCTCGCTTACTGCCGTGCAAGAAACTTCAGCGCTGCAACACCACCGACGTTATCGCCGCGGGAGCGCTCATTGTTGTCGAACTATTGTTGTTGAACCGGAAAGCGCAACAGCGCAGTCTCGGCCTCCATGCCGGAACCAGAATATTTTTGGTCTCCGTGCGAAGACATCTGACCGCACACATCGAACATCAGCGGTTACCATGGTCTCCATGGGAAAGCTCGCCGGATGTCTGGAGCATGTGGTTCCCGTCGCCCGCTCAATCGTGCAAGACGCTCTCGAATCCGCGGATAAGTCACCGATCAGAGTGATCGGTTGGCACCCGGAAGTCGCTGCCACCGCTGGATCAGGGAGAGACTCCCCGACCCGAACCGCGCGCTCGTGAGTGCGCCTGTTAGATGCGGTGTGCGTCCTAAGCTTTTGAGCGAACAACAAAATTGGGACGTTGATCGCCCGCGGAGTGTAGCAAGCAGGTAAGCATGGCGGCAATCAAAGGCATCATTGCAAAGGTCATGGCGGCCCGACACCCTTAGTTATGAAGCTTCAAGACGCCATGACCGTGAGCAAAGCAGCTTGCTTCCTAACCCCTCCCCAACCCTCCCCGAACATCGGCGAGGGAGAAAAGCGCCGAACCTGAATGACTTCCACCTCACCCTCGGCTACTTCGCAAGGTGTTCGAACCGTCACCATTGACGGCGAACGCGCCGGCCAGCGGCTCGACAACTTCTTGCTTGGCCAGTTCAAGGGCGCGCCGCGATCCTTGATCTATCGCTTGTTGCGCACCGGCCAAGTACGCATCAATGGCAAACGGGTAAAGCCGGATCGACGTTTGCAGGAGAACGACCAAGTCAGGCTGCCGCCAGTGCGTTTGGATGCGCCGGCCGATCACGGCAGTCCGCATCCGGCACTGCTCGCGCAGATCGAGGCCAGTATCGTGTTTGAGGATCGCGCGCTGCTGGTGCTCGACAAGCCCAGCGGCATCGCCAGCCATGGCGGCAGCGGAATTGGTTTTGGCGCGATCGAGTTGATGCGCGCGTTGCGGCCGAAGGACAGTTTGGAACTGGTCCACCGCTTGGATCGCGACACCTCGGGAGTATTGGTGCTGGCCAAAAAGCGCTCGGCGCTGACCGAGCTGCAAGCGTTGATTCGCGCCGGAAAACTGGAGAAGCGCTATCTCGCCCTGCTGGTCGGGCAGATGGGAAAGCCGCTGATCCACGTTGACGCCCCGCTGGAAAAATTTGTTTTGCAGGGCGGCGAGCGCATGGTGCGGGTGCTGCCTTCAGGCAAGGCTTCGCTCAGCCATTTCAAACAGATCGAGCGCTTTGCCGCGCATACCTACGCCGAAATCAAGATTGATACCGGCCGCACCCACCAGATTCGCGTGCATGGCGCGCACATCGGGCACCCGGTGGCGGGCGATGAGAAATACGGCGACAAAGCCGCCAATCAAGCCTTGAAATCGGTCGGCTTGCAGCGCCTGTTTCTGCATGCCGCCTCGCTCAAGTTCGCTTTGAAAGACGGTGCCGAGCCGTACATGTTGAGCGCGCCGTTGCCGGTTGCGCTGAAGAAGGTGGTTGATCGGCTGGCGGCTGGCGGTGGTTGATTCGGGTTCGAAAGCACAGCGCAGTAAGCTCTGCCGTTGAGCCGCACGTTGTTGAACAGCATCAGTTGCTGAACAAGCGCTCCGCCTTGGCCGCACTAATCAGATCATTGGCGGTCAACCCGCCAGCATCATGGGTTGAGTAGCGCACCACGCAGCGGTTGTAGTGAACGCTCAAGTCCGGATGATGGTCTTGTTCATGGGCAACAAAGGCCAGCGCATTGACGAAGGCCAGCGTCCGATAATAGTCCTCAAAGTGAAAGGTTTTGACCAAGGCCTGGCACTCTTCAGCCAACTCCCAGCCGGGTAACTCTGGCATCGCCTTGGCGACGATATCGAGCGGCAATTGACTGCTGACGCCGCTCACAGGGCGGCACTGCTGGTCGGCAAGGCTAGGCGCATCCATTCGGCAAGCTCGTGTTCAGCGTGGCAGACGAGTATAGAACGCCTTTCTAATGTCTCGCTGCGTACACTTCGCGCGCTTATCAACGTATCAGCCACGACCAGACGACCACGACCCATGATCCAGATATCCGAAGCCGCGCAGTCCTACTTCCGAGCACTCATCGCCCAGCAAGACGATGCCATCGGCATTCGCCTGACCGCGATGCGGCCAGGCACGCCAACCGCAGATGCGCGCCTCGAGTTTTGCGATGTCGATGATCTGCTTGGCGACGAGTGGGCGCTCGACTGCGACGGCTTTACCCTCTACGTGGATGCGGCCAGCGTGCCCTTTCTCGATGCCGCCGAACTCGACTTCAATCGCAACGAGACCGGTGGACAGGTGACGGTGCGCGCGCCGCACATCAAGGGCGTTGCCCCAAGCATGGATGCCAGCGTGATCGAACGCATTCGCCATATATTGGAAAGCGAGATCAACCCGCAGTTGGCCTCTCATGGCGGCCGTGTGGCCTTGGAGCAGTTCACTGCTGAAGGCACCGCAGTGCTGCGGTTTGGCGGTGGTTGCCATGGTTGCGGCATGGTCGATGTGACCCTGAAGCAGGGCGTTGAGAAGACTTTGAAGGCACGGGTTCCGGAGGTCACTGCGGTGGCGGATGCCACCGATCATGAATCCGGGTCAGCGCCCTATTACAAGCGTGCCGGCGGCTGACTTAAGCGATGCTTGTCCGTGCAGGGCGGGTAGCCAACACGGCAGGTCAGGCGCATGCACCGTTTGATCCGCTGAGCGTTGCAGCGCTTGCGTTCTCGCCACCCGCGGCAACCCAGGCAAAGTTTCGATTGCATGCGCCGCTGGCTTTGGCCTTGGTGTGGGCTGCGCATGTGTGCGTTTGGATCTGGTTGGATCGTCGCGTGCAGCCGGAGCCAGTCACGCCGGCCACCGCGCGAATCGAGGTCGTGCTGATTCAGGCACCTCCACCGCCGCTGATTGCGCCGCCCGCGAGGTCTGTTCCCAATCAGTCAGTGCGTCCAACCCCGTTGCCGAATGCGCGGCCGCAGCGTTCTGCACAACCTGCATCAGCGGCGGAGATGCTGCCGAATGAGCCGCTTCCCGCTCCGAGACTGTTCGCACCGGATGGTTCGCTGCTTGGAATCGAAGCCCAAGTGAAAACTCTGGATGATCGTGCCTCCGCGCGCGCCACCTTCGACTACCAGATTGCCGGCGTCGCCGAGGCCGAAGGTGCGTTTGAACTGCCACAATCGATGGAAGTGAAGGCGACTCGCTTTGACCGCTACTGGAAGCCAGACGCCAACCTCCTCGACGATATGCTCGAGCGCGCCGTCAAGGCCAGCACCTTGGTGGTCAGCGTGCCGGTGCCCGGCATGCCTGGCTATTCGGTTAACTGTGCGGTCGTCGTGATCGCTGCTGTCGGGTCGTGCGGGCTCAGCGAGCCGGCGGAGCTGGTTTATGACATCGATGACCCGAACACGCTGAGTGCGGAAGAAGCCGCTGCTTGTCAGACCATCTGGGAACGAATTACTTCCGCGACGAACCAATCTGGTCATCGTCGACTTCGGCAGATTTACGATCTGGGTTGCAGGCTGCCGCTGGCGGATGCGCGGGTGCCGAAAGGCGACGCGCGGCCACAGGGATTTCCCAGTGCCGGGGAGTTGAAGAAGATCCTCCGCCAATAGGCGCGACGGTACGCGCCTTACTTGATGTGACTCAAGTCGTCCAGCGGACCGCTCTGGGACGCATAAAACGCAGCGAGGTCGTTGATGTCCGCGTCAGTCAAGGTGCCAGCGAAGCCCGCCATGATGACGTTGACGCGCTCGCCGCTGCGGTAGTCGTGTAGCGCTTTGGCTAGGTAGTCCGCGTACTGACCTGCGATCCTTGGGTACTGACCGTCGCCGGTACCGTTGCCATCGGTGCCGTGGCAGGCTTGACACACCTGCGACTTGGCTTTGCCAGCTTCGACCGAGCCATTGGCAATCGCCAACGTCGAAGTGGCCAGAAGGCACAGCGAAGTGAGCAGACGCAGGCGCATGAAACGGACTCCTGATGACGTTATGACGCTGCTGGTACCCGCGGGGTTGGCCGCGCTCATGGCTGGCTGCCGTCGATGGCAGCCAAAAACGTGGCGATATCATCGATATCTTTCGCGGTAAAACTCTCAGCCTGCGCACGCATGGTCGGGTGCTTGCGCTCGCCCTTCTGGTACTCGGTCAGCGCAGCGATCAGGTACTCGCGATTCTGTCCGGCAATTTTCGGCACGTGGTAGTGCGGATAGACGTTTTTATAGCCCGGAATGCCGTGGCAACCCGTGCAGGTGTAAATTTTGTGCCGGCCGGCTTCGGCGTCGCCTGCGGTTGCAACGGGCGAAAACAGCGCAAAACAGGCAAGTAGCGCGACGGGTCGAAGAAAAGGCGTCATGGTCACTCCGGAATCATTCAGATTCGCGCCGCAGCAGCGGACTTTGCGCGAAAGGCGAAGTATAGCCAGCCAGCGCGGTTTGCCACCAGCACATGCAACCTGCGGCCCGCTGGCTGCCTCCCATCGTAGTGACGCATGCAGCCTGTTCGGGAAAGCGGAAGGCCATCACCGATTCGCCAACACTGTTTCGTCACGGCGTGTGACGGCGCGCGTCCACGTGACTACCTGCACCTGCGTTCGCTGAAAATTTCAAGCATCGTAGCGTTCACGTTATTGACAACGATAGTGTTGTAGGTAACTAATACACCATATCTCACCGAGAGCTCTGCCATGTCCCTGCTCGAACGCGCCAGTACTGTCGCCTCCTCTGCTGCTTATTGCTTGCTCAGTGCAGGGCTGTCCCGTGCAGGGCTGCCCCGTGCAGGCCTAGTGGGTTTGTTGCTCGCTGCCACGCTGGGCTTGGCGGCCTGCGGAGGAGCACCGGGCAAAGGGGAAGGCAAGAAAGAGACGACGGCGGATGGCAAGGAGATCAAAGAGATCAAGCCCGTGCCTGTGGAAGTTGCCACAGCCGAGCGCCGCAGTATCGCCGCCAGCTACATCAGCACGGCGGCGCTGGAAGCACCGAATGAGGCGATGATCGTCGCCAAGACCTCCGGCGTTCTGCTTCAATTGAATGCCGAAGAAGGCGACCCCGTGCGCGCTGGGCAGATTCTCGCCAAAATCGACCCCGCGCGCGCGCGCCTGGAAGTCGCACGCAGCGAAGCCTTGTTGCGCAAGCTCGAAGCCGAGTACGCGCGCTCGGAAGAATTGTTTGCGCGTAAGTTGATCGCCGCCGACGCCAACGAACGCATCCGCTTCGACGTAGCGACGCAGCGCGCTGCTTACAACCTTGCCCGCCTTGAGCTCTCTTACACCGACGTGGCTGCGCCATTTGCTGGCGTCGTCGCGCAGCGCATGGTCAAGGAAGGCAATCTCATCAATATCAACCAGACCATGTTCCGCGTGGTCGATGCTGCACGTTTGGAGGCTGTTCTCAACGTGCCTGAGCGGGAACTGGCCACGCTTCGCGTTGGATTGCCGGTGAATCTGGCGGTGGATGCACTGCCAGGCGTCATGGTGGAAGGCAAGATTGATCGGATCAGCCCCGTCGTCGACGCGGCTACCGGCACCTTCCGCGCTACCGCCACCTTCACCGATGCGGAGGGCCGCCTGAAGCCGGGCATGTTTGGCCGTCTGGCCGTGGTCTACGAGCAACGCGGTGATGCGTTGACGGTACCGCGCTTGGCTTTGCTGGAAGAAGGTGAAGAGACTGCGGTGTATGTGGTCCGCGCCGGCACGGTGGTGAAGACCCGCATTGTGCTTGGCTATTTGAACGGTGAATTTGCGGAAGTGCGCAGCGGTCTGGAGGAAGGCGATCGGGTGGTGACCGCTGGCAAGGTGGCGGTGCGTGATGGCACCAAGATTGAAGTGATTGGCGACCCTGCCGTGCCGGCAGCTGCCGATCCGGTGAAGGCTGAAAGCGCTGAACTGGCTGGGGCAGACGAAAAATGAGCATCGTTGAGTTTGCCACACGCCGTCGCGTCTCTATCGCGATGGCGACCTTCACGATGGTGTTGTTTGGGGCCATCGCGCTAAGCGAGTTGAAGGTCAATCTGTTGCCGGATTTGAGTTATCCGACCCTGACTGTGCGCACCGAATACACCGGTGCGGCGCCAGTGGAAATGGAGAACCTGATTACCGAGCCGATTGAAGAAGCGGTTGGCGTGGTCAAGGGCCTGCGCAAACTGCGTTCGATATCGCGCACTGGTCAAAGCGATGTGGTGCTTGAGTTTGTCTGGGGCACCGACATGGACAAAGCCGGGCTTGAAGTGCGCGGCAAGCTCGAAGTGCTGCGCCTGCCCCTAGAGGTGAAGGCGCCGGTGTTGTTGCGCTTCAATCCAAGCACCGAGCCGGTGCTGCGCATGGTATTGGCATCGGAGTCAAAAGAAGGCAGCGAACAACTCAGCGAGTTGACTCGGCTGCGTCGCTATGCCGAAGAGGACCTGAAAAAGCGATTGGAGCCGGTGGGCGGCGTCGCTGCGGTAAAGGTCTCCGGTGGTCTTGAAGACGAGATTCAGGTGTTGATCGACGACCGCCGCTTGTCGCAGTTGCGGCTGTCGCCGGCGCAAGTGATTGATCGGCTGAAGCAAGAAAACATCAACGTGGCCGGCGGCCGCATTGAAGAAGGGTCGCAGCGTTACCTGGTCCGCACGATCAATCAGTTCAGCGACTTAGAACAGATGCGCGAGCTGCTCATCACCACCCAAAACGGCGTGCCGATCAAGCTCAAAGATGTTTCCACGGTCAGCCAGGGCAGCAAAGAGCGGCAAGCCGTGATCCGCGTCGGCGGCCAAGAAGCGGTCGAGATCGCTATCTACAAAGAAGGCGACGCCAACATCGTTGCGGTTGCCGAAGCAGTCGAGGCCACGATTGAACGCTTGCGTGATGAATTACCGGCTGGTGCCACGCTCACTACCATCGAGAACCAATCCATCTTCATTCGCGCCGCGCTCGATGAAGTCCGCAAAGAAGCGGTAATCGGCGGAATTTTGGCCATCCTGCTGATCTTTCTGTTTCTGCGCGACGGCTGGAGCACCTTCGTCATCGGGCTCTCGTTACCGGTGTCGATCATCACGACCTTCTTCTTCATGGGCCAGTTTGGCTTAAGCCTCAACGTGATGTCGTTGGCGGGTTTGGCATTGGCGACCGGCATGGTGGTCGATGACTCGATTGTGGTGCTGGAAAGTATCGCCAAAGCACGCGAGCGTGGCCTCGGCGTGATCGAGTCCACGATTGTGGGCGCACGCGAAGTCAGCATGGCGGTGATCGCCAGCACGCTCACCACCGTGGCTGTGTTTTTGCCCTTGGTGTTTGTGCAGGGCGTGGCCGGTCAATTGTTCAAGGATCAGGCGCTGACCGTCGCCATTGCCTTGACGATTTCCCTGGTCGTGTCATTGACTTTGATCCCGATGTTGACCTCGCTGAAAGCGCGCTCACCGTTGACGCTGGATGACGAAGTGGAGCGCGATACGGCACCGGTATGGCGGCAGATCTGGACGTTTATGCGCATGGCTTGGCGTTGGCCGATGGCTGCGCCCGTCGCGACTGGCAAACAAAAGCTCGCCTGGGCGGTGTTGCTGCCGCTGCGCTTGCCGTTGTTGCTCTTGATCGCCGTTGTGCTTGCCTTGGCGGCGGTACTGCCGTGGCTGCTGTTTGGCGTGGTGCGCGGGTTGACCCTGCTGGCGTGGTTGTTTTCGAAAACAATTGGGCGCCTTCTGCATTGGCTCGGTGCCGGCGTGCAGTTCGGCTTTGACGCTTCCGCCAACTTTTACCGTCGCCTGCTGCCGCAAGCCTTGGACCGGCCGACCTTGATCCTTGGCGTGGCGGGCATCG